>CAJWIA010000044.1 GCA_913040765.1 uncultured Anaerolineales bacterium
TCAATTCCTCCATCCGTTCTGGACTTACCGAGCCACTCTCAGAACCCGCCAACATTAGTCCTACCGGATCCCCAGGAAGTGCATGCATAATGGAAAAAACCATCAGAGATATTAAGAACAATACTGGGATTAATTGCAGCACCCTTTTCATTATATATTGAGCAAGCATAATTTAATTTGTATATTCTATAGATATAATATTTGCACAAGACATATCAAACAACTCACCGCCTTAATAAACCAACACAAACTCACACAAAATCAGTCTTTCTGACCTATGGTAGCTACAACCCAACTCTAACTCCTATGATTTGTGTTTACAGTCATAAATCAAGGCTACATACATCTACTATAGCCATAATCTAAAACTGGTCAGCTGCAAACCGACGGAAATCGGGATTACAACCAACCAGTTTGTACTACAAGTTACTCTATTCTAGTCAGTCTAGAATATATGTGTTATGGATGAAGTGATAATTGGCTTCAGAGGATATCTCAAAATCAATTACCTTGTCACTAGTAGCATAAAACACAGGCTGACTCAGTGTCGGCAGCATCAATGCATTATCCATAACAATTTTCTGAGCTGTGTGGGCAAGCTCGCATCTCTTATCGAAATCACCAATTTTCATTATCTGGCTGGTAGCTTCATCAAGTTCAGCATCAACAAACCCAGTCCACGCCCATCCACCTTTGACGTCTTTAGC
This sequence comes from uncultured Anaerolineales bacterium, assembly GCA_913040765.1. Classification (GTDB taxonomy): domain Bacteria; phylum Chloroflexota; class Anaerolineae; order Anaerolineales; family UBA11657; genus UBA11657. Next base: position 708 of record CAJWIA010000044.1, read on the forward strand.
CGAATTCCAAATCAACTCCATCAACCTCGGATCTGGACCGCGCTGTCTCTCATACATCAACTCAAAGTCACGAGCTTCTTTTCGCTCTAGTTGTACTGGACCCGGTACTTTGTCTACCTCGATGTCGATTCCCAACTCAAGCCACTGGGCTTGAATAGCCTCGCCCAATTCTGCATGATGCAAAATCGTCCATCTGAAAGACAACGGTGTACCATCTTCAATACCCGCTACACCATGAGCTTCACGAATTCCATCACCATCCTCATCAGTATATCCTACTGATTCAAGGAGCTCTACAGCTTTCGCAGTGTCATGAGGATAATAATCTCTATTACCTTCCCAATGACAAGGATGTACAGTATTAAGTGGGCCATAAGATGCCAAATAGTTACCTTCATAGAGAAGGTTATTAGCAGCTTGTTGGTCTGTAGCGTACAACAAAGCCTGACGGAACTCTAGGATATCGAATGGTGCATTCCTAATATTCATTACCATCTCAAGACCAGTGCCTGCCTGAAATCCCTTGTAAAACCTATAGCCAGGAACATCTCTATAATCGTTGATATATGCTGTTGGTAGATTCATGGCAATATGAGCATCACCAGTTTTAACCACACTACCTAGTACAGCTTCTTCGCCAATGAATTGGATGGTCACACTATCCAAATTAGCAGGCCCCGCATTCTTGCTGATCGAATTCCAACCACCATAACCATCCCATTTCTTAAGAGTTATGTGATCATTGGGAACCCATTCTTCAAGAGTAAAAGGTCCGGTACCTACTAAGTGTTTGTCAAACTCTAGAACACCCCACTCTTCAGCAGCGGTAGGAGACCAGATTGGCACACGCCTGAAGGCATCAAGCACAGTAACATATGGCTGACTGTAATGTAAGGTTACAGTAAATTCATCTACTATTTCTACCTCTGTAATTGGACCAAGTTGCGCTGCCATCTCCTGTGATTGTGTCGCTGGATCCAGTATACGATCAATGTTGTACTTGAGCGCCTCAGCGTTGAACGGAGTATCATCCTGGAAAGTCACGTCATTACGCAGATTGAACGTCCATACTGATGCATCAGCATTTGATTCCCAGCTAGTGGCCAAAGCCCCAAGATATGTTGCGTCTGGACCCAATATAAGTAACGGATCAGCTATATATGAGTCTATCAACCAAGCTGGCTGGTATGGGTCGATCTGGCCATCTATAGATGCTGGTTCATGATTAGCAGCCCAAGCCATAATCAAGTCACCACCCTTACCTGCTTCTACTTCTACAACCTTTTCAACTTCTACTACTTTCTCCACTGGAACTTCCTTGACCACTTCAACGACCTCTGGCTGACAAGATGAAAGCAACAGTCCTACAACAGCCAGAAAACTGATTGACATTCTAGTAATTCTTAGCATATCAATTCCTCCTCCTTTAGTTCTTGCTAATAGTTTTTGACGAAGTATATTTTCAGATAGTTAGTCAAAACTTCCTTTCCGTTCGTGCTATTCTATTTAATTAGAAAACAATTATTTCAGATTATTTCAGACTGACTTCAACAAAACATATTTCAGACTGACTTCAACAAAACATGAGGCATGCATGAAAGGTACCATGAGTTGGATATGTTGTCAAATAATTGTCATAACTTTAGTATAATCTGACCCAGAGGATTCTTGTCAGTCCAAATTATATGTTGTCTCTTTACTATATTCGACATGTAATGTCAATACTATTTGTTTCAATAAGACCTTTGCTTTTTTGTTCAAAATCCAATGATATGACTAACTACAAATGAAATATAGATCGCCGTCACCAGTCAAAAATATCGTCTAGTTCCTCATCAGAAACATCAAAGACTGTATTAAAAGGGGGTAGTTTTTCGGTCATCATCCAATCGGGCAGTCTATTGTCGGCAGGACCAAAACCAGCAGCAAGATTGAACTCTATCTCAAGTTTTAGAGTGATTTTGCCCAAATCATATAATATGTTCTCATCCACACCCCATCCATAACGACCATTCATCAAGTCTCTAAGTGCACCAGGAGCACTTGCAAAACCAAACCCGCCAAACAAACAAGCGCCCAGAGTATCATAACCAGCCATCTTGATTTGAGTATCACGCGATACTTCCACCTGACCTTCCGGAGAGAGATGGTCAATTTCTGCTCTAATACAATTGCCACAAGTGTGATCAGCACCTTGAGGAGAAGTAGCATACGTCACGCCATTGCCCTTAATAGCCCTGGGGTCATACGCAGACATAGCTTGACCCTTTACAGCTGCAACCCGCTCCACGTTAAGGTGTCTCCCAGTTGCAACTACACCATTACCAAGCACCTTACCCAATGTAGTTCCAGAGCGAATTTCATGCAGCAATTTCATAGCACGGTCCGCATCTCCAAACTCAAGCAAACCTCCCTCAGCAGCCACTCCCAATGCGGCACCTACTTCAATTGTGTCAAGTCCTAAGTCATTGATCTCCCAATTTAACCTAGCGATATCATCCAAATTATCTATGCCTAAATTAGACCCTACCAACCCTATCGTCTCAAACTCTACAGGAGATACAATTAATTCGCCAGTAGTACTTGCAAAACAGTTGGAACATCTAATAATGCATCCTGACATACAAGCGTGTGATGTGTCACTATCACCCCCTCTTTCTAGCATTAGCTCACGCATGGTTTCTCCACCAATTGCCTCAGCATGTTCAAACTGTCCTGACGAAAAATTGCGTGTTGGTAGTGCTCCGAAACCGTTGCAAATCGCAGTCATAGCTGCAGTACCATAATCACTGTAAGATTTGGTCTGAGGATGAGCAAGCAATTTCTCTGTATAATGTTTTCGAGCCTCCTTAAATAGTTTCGGTCTATCCAACGGTGGTTTCTCACCATTAGCACCATCAATAACAATTGCTTTGACTCTTTTTGCACCCATCACAGCACCTAAACCCCCACGAGCGCAAATCCTAGAAGCCACACCGTCTTTATCCAAATTCTGAACACCAGCAGAGTACATTCCCATTTCACCACCTGGGCCAATCAAAGTAATACCCACTTTCTTGCCATATCTATACATAAGCTTCTCAGAAGCATCATATACTCCCAAACCAACTATGTCTTCGGCAGACTCAAAAACTCCGCCTTTATCGTCAATACGTAAAATCTGCCATTCGTCGGATCTAGGCTGACCTTCAAGAATGAAAGCTCTGATACCAAGATATGACAATAATAGCCCAGTCGATCCCCCTGCATTGCTTTCTTTTATTCCATTAGTAAGTGGGCTCTTACCACCGAGTGAAATACGATCACATGAAGAAATCTTATGGCCTACTAGCAGACCTACTGACCATATCAGTTTATTGTCAGGGCCCATTGGGTCACATCCAGCTACATCTTCATCCAGAAGTATTCGAGATATTAATGCACGTCCTCCTAGCTTTCTCCAAGACTGTGGGATTTTATTAACTGATACACTCCTAGATTGTACGTTTGCTCTCCACACAGAGTCATGCTGGATTGTCATATATACACCACCTAATTAGTATCATGTTGATAGTACGACTCTATTACAATTTACAACAATATTATTATATATGATGACAGCATTTAGCAATCAATATCACCAACAATCTCCAATGCCAGCAAAGAACCAATCCGTAAATTTTTCTATTGACGATACTGTTAATGGGGGAAAGGAGTGCAAACTCGTGATCATTTCACTCCTTTCATAGATTCCCAAATAGGGATTATGAGGAGAACATTAAGGAGGAACCGGAATGATACTTCAATTGATTAAAAGATTGTTTAAGTCATACATAAATTTAGGTTTAATTGTTTGGATGGTTTCCAGCTTAAACCTCGTCGAGATTAGGTGTCAGACATATTGCTGGCCCATTGCATAGTATACAAGTTGTAATAACTACCTTTGATTGCCAGCAAATCCTGATGTGAGCCATTCTCAATTACTTTTCCATCTTCCAACACTACAATTTGGTCAGCATTGACAATAGTGTTCAAACGATGTGCAATTACAAACGATGTACGCCCCTCCAATAGTATTTTCAAAGCAGCCTGGATTTTCATTTCATGTGTAGTATCAATACTGCTGGTAGCTTCATCCAAAATCAATATAACAGGATCCGCAAGCAATGCTCGCGCAAATGAAATTAGTTGCCTTTGACCCATACTAAGGTTCACACCATTTTCACCCACGATTGTGTCATATCCGTTAGGTAATAGTTCCACAAATTCGTGCACACCAATAGCCTTAGCACAACGTTCAATCTCATGGTCAGATGCTTCTAAGCGTCCATAACGTATATTACTGTAGATGGTACCTCCAAATATAAAAGTATCCTGCAACACAATCCCCATTTGTGACCGAAGACTGTCCATAGTAACTTTTCGTATATCATGACCATCTATACAAATACGACCATCCTTTACTTCGAAGAAGCGCGCTATAAGCCGGATAATTGTACTCTTGCCAGCTCCAGTTTCACCAACCAATGCTATCGTCTGACCAGGCTCGGCATTTATCGTCACACCATTAAGTACCTGCTCACCTTTCTTATAGGCAAAATGTACATCCTCGATGTTGACCTGTCCTGCACCAGTAGGCAATTTAACTGCATCAGAAGCATCTAGCAGATCAGGGCTTGTGTCCATCAGTCCAAATATACGTTCGCTAGCAGCCATAGTAGCCTGGAAGATATTGTAACGCTCTGCCATCTCACGTATTGGCTCAAAGAACCGATCCACATATATCAAGAATGCAACTAGTACACCAGCGGTCAATGTATCATTTAGTACTAACCAACCACCTACACCCACGACTACCGCAGTGGCCAACGACCCCATTAAGTCAACTCCAGGGAAAAATATGGCAGCTAGTCGTGCTGTCTCAGCATTGGCATCAAAGTAGGACATGTTTAGATCTTTGAAATAATCCTTGTTCTTTTTCTCTCGAGTAAAACTCTTTGTAACACGTATACCAGTTATAGCTTCATTAAGATATCCGTTTATCAGAGACAAACGAAGACGAGCTGCTCGGTACACACTTCGCACACGCTGGCGCCAATAATTCGTCAATAAAATCATTAATGGAAGAATCGCAAATGTAACAAGCGCCAATCTCCAATTCATTACCAACATAGCCACGACAATCCCTAGCAATATGAATACTGATCTAGCAACTCCAGTGAACCACCATGTAATAAAATCCTGTAACACACCTACGTCACTGATCAAACGACTCATCAACCTCCCCACGCTATAGTTATTGTGAAAGTTTAGCGAGAGTTTGTGCATATGTTGAAATAGATTTGTCCGCATGTCAGATACAACTTTGGTGCCGATATAAGCCATAATCAATATTCGAGCTCGATTAAAAACTAGCTCACCCAATGCCGAACCTATAAAAAACCAGGTCCACATTCGCAATGCGTACATATCATCCATCCTTATACCCTTATCAATAGCCTGAGCAACCAACCAGGGCCGAATAACGGCAAGAAGAGCTGTGCCGATCATAAGACCAACAGCAGTGATTATTTTGAGACGGTATGCACCTATGTAAGATATTAATCGTGCCAATAAAGCCGCATCGCGAGTACTATCATGAAGCTCATCCTCATCTTCTTGTAGAAACTGAGCAAGTCTGTTCTCGCGCTGTTGCCTTTCAGCAGTTTCAGCAGTTACACCTTTTCTGAAAAGCCAATTACGGCCAGATGCCCCATGAATCGAGCGGACTGCTAGACGATCCTCAACAGTATCTTTGGAGTCAGTCATATTCATTATTTATCTATTCTAGACATAATTTACTCATTCTATTCATTGATTTGCCTTTACCCAGACAAATTCTGTAATTCCTCTTGACTACGCAATTGCAAGTCATACAGATTACGATAAGCTCCTTTGTTTTCCAGCAATTCTTCGTGCGTACCACGTTCGATGATACTACCACTGTCCAATACTATGATCTGATCTGCCGCTTTCAGAGTTAGCAAACGATGAGCAATGATAAATGTAGTACGGCCGTGCATCAGCAAGCGTAATGCCTGTTGAATTTGATACTCAGTTTCAGTATCTACACTACTAGTGGAATCATCCAACAAAAGAATTGCTGGATTTCTTAGAAGAGCACGCGCTATAGCGACACGCTGTTTTTGACCACCACTCAAAGACACACCTCTCTCACCAACACGAGTATCATATCCATCCTGAAATTTCAATATAAACTCATGAGCATTTGCCGCCTTCGCTACATCCACGATTTCTGCATCACTAGCATCCTCAACACCATAGGCAATATTTTCTCTGATCGTAGTACTAAACAGAAAAATATCTTGCATGACTGCACCAACGTGTTTGCGTAAATCATATAAACTCACATCATTGATGTTCACTTCATCGATTAAGATGCGACCATAGGTGGCATTGTATAAACGTGGTATCAGATTGATAATGGTTGATTTTCCCGATCCTGTAGGGCCTACAAGAGCCACTGTCTGACCCGCGGGAACATTAAAGCTAATATCACTCACGATATTTTGGCCAGAGCGATAACCAAAATAAACCTTATCAAAGATGACAGCTCCACTGACATTTTCCAGTTTAGATCTTCCAGATCTTTCTGTCTCCTCCCCATCGGCATCTATTATGCTAAATACTCTAGTGGCACTTGCTCCCGCTGTAGCCGCTAAATTTACTAGGAATCCTAGTCGTTGGGATGGACCATTCAGCATCAAAACATACCAAACCATCGCAAATAGACTGCCCACTGATACGGCTCCTGCAATTGTCTGGGGTCCACCAAACCACAGCAGAATAAATACACTAGTAGCCAACGCAAAACCAAACAATGGCCAATAAGTTCCCCACTCCAAAATACCCTTATATCGTTTTCTAAACCAAGACTCATTTTCACGCTCGAAAGTTTCAAACTCATGTGTTTCTCTTGCGAACGATTTCACAACAGCGATCCCAGTTATACTTTCTTGCATTCTAGTAGAAAGAATACCCATTTGTTCCTGTACCGCTTTAAACAGCGGTCTCACTCGTCCAGCAAATTGAACGCTTAATACAAGCACTAACAATATTGGTCCGATTGAAAGTAATGCCAAATATGAGCTTTCATAAAACATAGCTATACAAACCCCAAAAGAAAGGATGACCACGGAGACTAAATCCATAAGCCCCATCCCAACAAATCTTTCAGTCTCGGCAGTGTCACTCGTCGCTCTACTCATCAAATCACCAGTATGTGCTACATCATGAAACGATATAGGCACTAATTGAATAGCATCAAAAAAATCTTTGCGTAAATCATAGGCGACCCGATACGTAAGCCACTCTCCACAATAGCGTTGGCTGAATGCTGCCACGCCACGCACAATAGCAATGAGCAATATTAAAGCAGCCGACCTAATCACAGAATCCATATTACCCGCTGCAATGCCTTGATCTATAGCATTCTTTACTATCTGTGGTAACAACAGATTAATCAGCGATGCAGCTATCATCGCTCCATATCCAGTGAAAACGTAGCGCTTGTATCCGGACAAATATCCAATCAGTCGTAAGTACACATTCTTGTTCTTGTTAGACATCATAAAATAATCACTAGTAAACTTGTAATATCGGCTGATTATTATGTGGGATTCACCCCAGCCAAGATTGATAACTACTAATTTCTTACGCGGCAACTAATCGCAGTATTAAGATAGCACCAACATTGTAAAAGTATATATGATTTGACAGCAAAGTACATCTTTAAAACGTAAATCTGATTTCATGATCAACATATTCACCGATTTTTAGTGCTAATATTGGTTCATATACTAACAGAATATTGGTAGTGTCCATGTTACAATCTTACTTTATTGAACTTTGCAATGTACATATTTAATGAAGCGTAAACAAAGATTAGCAGCCCTCCATGCAGCACTAAAAGACCGTATATTGGTACTAGATGGTGCTATGGGTACTATGATTCAATCCTTACGTCTTTCAGAAACAGATTACAGAGGTAAACAATTTGCAGACTTTCATAAGGACCTGAAAGGTAACAATGACTTGCTCTCAATCACACAGCCTCATTTAATCAAGGACATTCACACTTCTTACCTTGAAGCCGGCGCGGATATTATTGAAACCAATACATTTAATGCCACTCGAACTTCTATGTCTGATTATGAATTGGAGGACTTTGCTTGCGAGATAAACCGTCAAGCTGGAAAGATAGCGCGGCAAGCTGCAGACGAAATTACTACAACGACTCCTGACAAACCAAGGTTTGTAGCTGGTGTGATAGGTCCGACCACTAGGGGGGCTTGTACAGTGCACGATGTAAACGATTTAGCTGCTCGCAACATTACATTTGATGCGCTAGTGGACGATTATCAGGAGTCGATTATTGCACTACTTGATGTAGATATAGACATTCTACTTATTGAAACAGTTTTCGACACACTAAATGCAAAAGCAGCGATTTTTGCTGCAAAATCTGCGTTCGATATTGTAGATTATGAACTACCGATCATGATTTCTGGAACAATACCAGGTAAAGACGGCAGGACATTAACCGGACAAACAGTGGAAGCCTTTTACAATTCAGTTATACATGCTAATCCTATCTCCATAGGATTGAATTGTGCACTTGGAGCAGACGCG
>CAJWIA010000045.1 GCA_913040765.1 uncultured Anaerolineales bacterium
GTGCTAGCAACACAGATGTGGATCTTGTGATAGATGTGAAAAATATACCTGAACTTAATCAGGTCATTTATGATGAATTCCTAGGTTTGGTGATTGGTGCAGCAGCACCTTGTTCACAAATATATGAATCTTCACCTATACTGGAAAACTTCCCCGCTATTATAGATGCAGCAACCATTATCGGAGGAAAGGCGATTCAGAATAGGGCAAGTTTTGGAGGCAATTTATGTAATGCTTCTCCTAGTGGGGATGCAATTGGTGCCATGATGTCTTTGGGTGCTATCTGTAATGTAGTTGGACTAGAGGGAGCACGTAATATACCAATAGAGGAGTTTTGTATTGCTCCTGGAAAAAATGTGCTGGCAAAAGGAGAAATGTTGATTTCGATTCAAATACCATGTCCAAAACCCAACTCTGGATCTAATTACCAGCGTTTTACACCTAGGGCAGAAATGGATATAGCTGTAGCTGGAGTGGGTGCATCTATAGAATTAAATAGTGATTTGGATAGAATATTATCTGCACGTATTGCTTTAATTGCTGTTGCTCCAACGCCTGTATTGGCTACTGAAGCATCTGAAAGTTTGATTGGGCAGAAGCCTAGCAGATCGACCTTCGAAAATGCTGCGAATGTCGCCAAGGAAACTATAAGCCCTATTACAGATGTGCGAGGTTCTGCTGCGCAGCGCAAACATCTGATAGGTGTACTTACAAGACGTTGCCTTGATATTGCAGTTAATAGAGCTGGATACGTATCTTGAAGAGGTGAACGAAAATATGTCTAAAAAACAGGTGGTTAGTTCAACTATCAATGGTCAACAAGTTGAGTTTTTGACTGAACCACAGCAGAGCTTGCTAGAATGTTTGCGTGACACACTAGGTTTGACAGGCAGCAAAGAGGGGTGTAACGATGGAAATTGTGGTGCTTGCAGCGTATTGATTGATGATCGTCTTGTCAATGCTTGCCTAATGCTGGGGATGGAAATTGATGGTAAGGATGTGGTCACTGTTGAAGGGTTATCTAACATACATGAATTGCATCCAATCCAGGAGGCATTTGTGTTGGAAGATGGTCTCCAATGTGGTTATTGCACCCCAGGTTTTATTGTTGCTACCAAGGCTCTGCTTGACAAAAATGCAAATCCTACTGAAGATGAGATTAGATTTTGGTTGGCTGGTAACCTTTGCCGTTGTACAGGATATGACAAAATAGTACGGTCCGTCAGACTAGCATCACAATTGATGAATGACGCAAACGAGGATCTTCAATGAGTAAGAAGATGATAGAAAGGGACAAACATATTTCTGTCGGCACGCGTCCGGAACGAATGGATGCCAAAGACAAAGTGACCGGTCATGCCTTATACGGTACTGATATCAGCTTGCCAGGTTTGCTGCATGGTAGGGTGCTTAGGAGTCCGCATGCGCATGCTCGCATTGTGTCTATTGACACTAGTAAGGCTGAGGCATTGCCAGGTGTATTTGCTGTTGTAATAGCCAATGATCTTCCAGAAGCGGACGATAGAACTGAAAAAGCAGGTGAGAGCACTATTAATTACAAGTTTTTGCGTGATAATAACTTGGCCAGTGACAAAGTGTTGTATGTAGGTCATGCTGTTGCTGCTTTAGCTGCTAAATCGCCAGATGTAGCGCAAACTGCACTCGAATCAATTGAGGTTGAATACGAAATACTTGAGCCTGTACTTGACGTGCGCCATGCTATGTCTGATCAAACACAAGTGCTCCATGAGCAGATCAGAACAGATGGACCTGATGGTAGTGGCGATACTCCAAGTAATATAGCTCAACATATACGTCATGTGAAGGGAGATCTGAATAAAGGCTTCTCAGATGCGGATGTTATTGTTGAACGCGAATTTACAACTGTACCAGTGCATCAAAGTTATCTTGAGTCACATGCTGCTACAGCAGTTTGGAGTATGGATGGCACTTTGACCATTTATTCATCTACGCAAGGCGCCTTTCTTGCTCGCAATCAAGTGTCAGAATTGCTACAGTATCCTATGGCAAAAATCAAAGTAATTCCTACCGAGGTTGGAGGAGCATTTGGTGGTAAAAATCCCACCTATGTCGAGGCGCCTGCAGCATTATTGGCGCGAAAGACTGGTCGTCCAGTACGAGTTGTCATGTCTCGAGAAGAGGTTATTTTGGGTACTGGGCCCGGGTCAGGCACTGCAATAAAAGTCAAGGTTGGAGCTACTAAATTAGGGAAGATTACTGCTGTTCAAGCTGAGTTATGTTATGAAGCTGGAGCGTATCCGGGCTCCCCAGTGCATCCAGGAGCAATGGCTATGTTCGCAGCTTATGATATACCAAATGGTCAAATAGATGGTTACGATGTACTAGTTAACAAACCAAGAGTCGCTGCTTATCGTGCCCCAGGAGCACCGCAATCGGCTTTCGCATGTGAGCAAATCATTGATGAGGTTGCACAAAATTTAGGTATGGATGGAGTTGAGTTTCGGATGAAAAATGCCGCCAGTGAGGGGACTGTCCGTCTGGATGGTAGTCTGCATAAAAGTATAGCAATCAAGGAGATATTGGGTGTTATTGAGGATCATCCGCACTATAATGAACCAATAGAAGGTCCTAATCAAGGGCGTGGTGTAGCTATCGGGTTTTGGGATAATTGGGGTGCCCGCTCGAGTGTTGAAATTAATGTGAATAGTGATGGTACAGTCAATCTTATATCGGGATCAGTTGACTTGACTGGAAGTCGTACCACTGTTGCAATGCAGGCTGCAGATGTGTTAGAGATACCATTTGATAACGTGAAATCCTCTATGGTTGACACTGACTCTATTAGTTATACAGATACATCTGCTGGTAGTCGTACTACAATGGCTACTGGTTTGGCTGCAGTTGAAGCTGCACGTGATGTGCTTGCGAAATTAAAAGTGGAAGTTGCGGATATGTGGAATGTTTCTCTAGATAGTGTTATCTATAGTCAGGGCGTATTTGGTACTACTGAAAGTAACTCAGAAAGTATAACATTCGCCGATTTGGCTGCTAAACTGTCGGGGCAAATTAACGGTCATGGTAATGTCAATGTTGAAAATTGGGCTGGTGCAGGAGGAGGCACTATCGTCGACGTGGAAGTTGATCCTGAAACTGGACAGGTCAAGGTATTGCGATGTACTGCAATACAAAATGCTGGCAAGGCTATCCATCCAGGTCATGTGGAGGGACAGATGCAGGGTGGTGTAGTACAAGGTATTGGTTGGGCCCTTTATGAAGGTTATCAGTACGATGAACTTGGCCATGTTCTGAACGCAAATTTGCTGGATTATAAGTTGCCAACATCATTGGATGTTCCTAGTGTCGAGGCAGTGATCATAGAGAAACCCTTTCCTAGCAATCCGTATGGTGCTAGAGGTGTTGGTGAAACTCCGATTATCTCACCTGCACCGGCCATAGCTAATGCAATCCAGCAGGCCTTAGGTAAGCGTATAGATCAACTTCCGATGACACCTACAAGGCTGTTAGAGAAAATAGGAGTTATTTAGACCAGCTGTTATACAGCTAGTTTATAGTAATACCTTCTCGACTCAACGTTGTTATTATTTCTGTGAAGCTTTCATGAAGGATGGATACAACAGTATCTATCTGTTGTTTTGTAAGTATTAGTGGCGGTGATAAGACAACTAGATTGCGTATAGGTCGTACGAAAAGCCCACGAGATTGGCACTGTTGTGCAATGAGCTTAGCTATATCAAGGTGTTCTGGCAGAAGAGTTTTTGTTTCTTTGTTTGCTACGATCTCTATACACAACATAAAATGGCTGCCGCGAACGTCTCCTACAATTGGATGTTCTAACAATGTATTGAGTTGTTCTTCAAAATATGGCCCAACTTTCCGTACGTGTTCACATATTCCATCTCTTTCCATTATCTCTATATTTTTTAGACCAGCCACACAGCTAACAGGGTGTCCAGAATATGTGAATCCGTGTGTAAAGAGTGCCCCTTCATTTTGGGGTACGCTAATCACATCGTAAATATTTTCAGATAGAATAGTAGCTGAAAGCGGTAGATACCCGGATGAAATACCTTTTGCGCATGTGATTACATCCGGCACAAAGTCAAACACTGGTTCAGATGCAAAGAAATGTCCTAAACGACCAAAACCGGTTATTACTTCATCTGAGATGTATAGTACTTCATAATTTTCACAAACTTCTTTTGTTCGTTTGTGATACCCATCAGGTGGGACTATAACGCCCCCAGCACCCATAATTGGTTCTGCAATGAAACAAGCTACATTCTCCGGACCTAATTCTATTATCTTGTCCTCTAGGTCTTGCACTTTAGCATCGCAGAACTCCGATTCGGTCATACCTGCTGGTCGTCTGTAAGTATGTGGAGCTGGAATATGATGAACTAGATCAGGAGCTAAATCAAAACCTTGGTGATTAAAAGTTACACCAGTCATTGACATAGCGAGGTAGGTGCTACCATGATACGCATCTGTACGAGCAATTATTTTTTTCTTGTTGTGCTGACCTAGTCTATTGAAATAGAAATGTATGATCCGTACTGCAGTGTCATTGGCAAGTGATCCACCAGTTCCAAAGAAAACCTTGTCTAATGTACCGGGTGTGAGAGTGGCTAATTTTGCTGCTAATTCTGCGGCTGGTGGTGTAGTATGAGCACCAAAATTAAGATAATAAGGGATTTCTTGCACCTGATCAGCTATTGCTTCTGCCATCTCCTTGTTCCCATAACCAATATTTACGCACCACAAACCGCCTATCCCATCGATATATTTGTTGCCTTCAGAGTCAAATACATATGCTCCATCAGAGTTTGACATTATCATGGACCCTTCTTTTTTAAAGGTAGAAAAATCGGTCCAGGGGTGGATACAATGGTCCCTATCTTGGCGCCAGATGGTCTTGGTATCATAGGCAGATTTTGAGTTCATAAGAGCGCTCCTTGTATTGTGGTTAGCTGGCATAGGATCTAGTATAAGCTAATGCGTGTCATACGGACTTGTTACAGTATCAGAATTGATAGATAATTGTTCGTAATATAAGTAATGGCTTATTTTAGATGATTTTTTGGATTGGGTGAATAGGAAAATGGATGATTATTATGGTTAATATTTCTTTGATTGCTCGTATACATGGTTGTATAGCTGCGCTGGCTCTGGGTGACGCATATGGAATAATCGGCCAATTTAGCATGGCTGCTAACAAGGCTATGTGGGGTGATATGCCACGGGATCTTACCAAGCCTAAAGAGGCTCCTGAAGATCCTACGGTTCATGCAGGAATGGAGCGTGGTGAAATAACAGATGACACTATGGCTATGCTTGCGATAGTATCTTCAGTTATCAAGTGTGGTGATCTTACTATACAAGGTGTAGCAGATAGTCTTGTGAATTGGATAGAGGAAACAGATGGTTTTAATTTGCCTTGGGTTGGACCAAGCACTCAGCGTGCTATTAGGTCATTAATGGATGGAGGAGACCCCCAGGTAACAGGTAGCTATGGTACAACAAATGGTTCTTCAATGCGTGTAGCTCCGATAGCCTTCTTAGGTTATCCGGATATGGATAGGGTCGCTGAATATGCGATCATTTCTGCACTACCAACTCATGGGACTAGTACTGCTACTTCAGGTGCAGCATCTATAGCTTGTGCAACAGCTTCTGCTTCCAATCCAGACTCTGGATTGGAAGACATTGTTAGAGCCGCTATGAAAGGGGCTGATTTAGGGGAGGAGGTAGGTGTAAAATATTACCAAACACCTTCAATTTCTAGGCGTATTGAGTGGGCAGTTGATCTGGTGAGCAATGACAAATCAGATGAAGACAAGCTAAAGGATATTTATGATTTTGTAGGTACTAGTATGTTGACACATGAAACTGTTCCGGCAGCCATTGCTTATGTGGTCATGGCAAATGGTGATCCAATGCAGGCGATTCGAATGAGTACGTGGGGTGGGGGCGATTGTGATACCCTCGCTGCAATCGCGGGTGCTATTTGTGGGGCCTATAGCGGAGTTGATTCGATGTCAAGTGCCATGCTCCAAACTATTGACCGAGTCAACAACTTAGATCTGGAAGCAACAGCCCAAGCATATCATGATGTAGCATTGAAGATTAATCCAAGTTTGTCCGGTCTATGAATAATAATGTAGTTTTCGTGTCTAATGCGGTAATAGATATATCAGTACCTATAGCATCGTTCCCCATTCATTCAGGTAAACATCAGAGTACTGTCGATCAAGTAGTGATTACACCAGGTGGCAATGCTACGACTTTGTTCTGTGGAGCTCGCCTGGGTTTGCAAATGACAGCCTTAGGCAATTTAGGTAATGATCCGATGGGGTCACTGTGGACAAGTAGTCTTACAGTAGAAGGCGTCGACGTTAGTCAGATGATTATAAGTCAAGATTATCCTACATCAGTTACGATTGTTCCAACAACTCCTGACGGGCAACATGTGTTTCTTGGAGCATCTAAAAGCAGGAATAGTGGACCATCGGTCTTTTCTAGGGAGTGGTCAGAAATCATAATGGATGCTGGTATATTGCTGCTAGATGGCTGGAGTTATAAAGCTATGGGCCCTGAGGTTAATGAGGCAGCTATTGAGGTAGCCAATGATGCGGATGTATCTGTATTTTTTGATCCAGGGCCTGAGATTTTAAACATACCCAGAAGTTGGACAAAAGCGATAATATCTAGCAGTAAAGTTGTTTTACTGACATATGAAGAAGCTGAGCATTTGACTCAAGTCAAAGCTAACCCGGATGAAATGACTAGAATTATTAGCGATATGGGTCCTGATATAGTTCTACTCAAACTGGGACCGGAAGGAATTGTTGGTCGCTCTAGTGCCGAGATTGTTAGACAATCTGGTTTTAATGTGACAGTCCGTGATACTACAGGTGCGGGGGATAGTTTGTTAGCATCTGTAGCATTCACATATTTGCATGGATATTCCTTTGAGGAAATGGTAACACTAGCCAATGGAACTGGTGCTGCTTGCGTGCAAAAATTAGGTGCTGGTGTGCATGCCCCAAGCACAGAAGAAATACTGCAAGTGTTAACTAACTCCGGGATCAATTTTAGTCTAAAGACTGAGACCTAAAGATCAATTATTAGCATCAGAGTCGTCAGTGATTGGATGCTTTTCTGATGTAAGCATTTCAATTATTTCGTTTCGCTGCGGCAATCTTGTGCCAGTACCCAATTTAGAGACTGATGCCGCGCCAATGGCATTAGCAAGTTGACCAATTTGTTTAAGAGTGTAACTAGATAAGAAGCCGAACACACATCCAGCTGCAAAAGCATCGCCCGCAGCAGCTGCATTTCTCATCTTCACTTTATATGCTGGTATTTGTACTTGTTCTTTTTGATTGACAAGCAAGCATCCATCTGGACCTAGTTTGATTATTACTTCAGTTAATCCCATATCGAGAAATTTGTGTGCAGCTGCAATAGGATCGCTGATTTCCAACCAGCGAGTAGCTTCTTCTTGAGTAGCCAATATCACATCTACATAAGTGATTGTTTGTTCAATATATGATCTGTCTGATATAAATGCCGATGGACCCAAATCGAAAAATATAGGTATTTTCTTCTGTCTACCAATCTCTAGACAGTTTAGAACAGTTTCAGGCCCAAACAAAGCTCCAGGATCTAAGGCATGACCAGCAGTGAAAAGCGCATCTGAATTGCTGATTATGTCGAACCAGTTGGATTGATAGGAAACACTTGGCCCAGTTGGTCTTTTCCACAAGAATACATGATCATCACCCTCAGATACGAGACCAATTGAGATTGATGTTGTGCTGCCTGTTTCACTAACTATATGTTCTATATTTACGTTCTCGCCACGTAGAATTTCAAGTATACGCTTGCCATAGTAATCTTGGCCTACAGCTCCAAGCACTGTTGGATTGAGACCTAATCGCGCTGCTATGATTAGAAAATTACCTGTACCTCCAGCTTCTAGGATGATATCTTCTGCTGATTGATGTTCCTGAGCTTGGATAGGAAGATGAGATACAGGTACTATTAGATCGGCCACCGGGTCTCCCAAAGTTACGATGCTATTGTTCATGATTTTCGATGCCTATTACTGTAATCTCTTGTGGACTGATTATCTTATCTGTTGTAATGGAATCTTATCATATAAGACGGTTGGATAACTTCCAAACCGGTTATTCATAGTTGTTATAATTCAATTATGAAACTATTGCTACTATTGTTACGGTCTTTATTATTGACTATCTTTATCGTACTTCTTACAACTTGTAATGCAAGTGAGAGTGATACAAATATTCCAAAAAACTCTGAATCTGTGCAAATTCCAGAAGATGAAAAGGCTGTACAGATTCCAGAAGATGAAAATTGGAAAATATTTGAGGATAATCGTAGTGGTATCACTTTCTCATATCCATCAATTTGGAAAACAATTGATGGAGAAAATATGATTGTACTTGAAGGTCCCTTCGGTCATATTGTATTTCAAGACATCAGTGTGCCTGCAGATGAACTTGACCAAGTTGCTAAGGATATGTTTGATATGGATGACAACTATGTTGAAGTCTCGCGTACACAGTATAGTGATCCAGACAGGTATATGAGCATAGGCTCTTTTAAGGATGGTCCGAGTGAAAATATTGTGAGATTTCTTGTAGCTTATCCTGAATATGGACTTATACACTGGGAAATGATTGTATCAGATCAAGAATCCATAGACATTGAGTTAAGAATACTAGAAAAAATTATCTCTTCCGTCAGACTTACCAATGTTCAAAATCAGGATGCGGTCAGTGTCACTGATTCTGGTAGTAAGATTGAAACATCGGATGTGAATGATGATGTGTCGGTGGTAGAGAGCAGTGTGACTGGAAACAAAACCTGGAATATACCAAACCTAGATTTGTTATCAGAGCACCCGCAGATATCTTGCCTGAACGATGTTTTTAGCGTATTCATTGATGTATTCGGTGTGTACGTTGTAGCTCCGGCTTCTGCTCCTCTAGAGCTCGTCACCCACTCTGCAAATGTGCTCGCTCAGTATATCGACAATGACGCTGATGGTGTTCCAGATGACTCTACGGTTCTTGAACATCTTGTCAGCCATAACTTCGTTGTACCCGTGTGGACTATGGCAACCCGGGAGGCGTTTTGGGAGAACGTAAAAGGCACCTATTGCCAAGATAACACGGGGATGGCTGCCAGTATGTATTACGATGAAGACCAATGGGCACTTGGAGGTATTAAGAAAAAGAGA
>CAJWIA010000046.1 GCA_913040765.1 uncultured Anaerolineales bacterium
TCTATTTGGTATACACTTGAATTAAACCCAAATGAACTAATTGACAATTACAGAAATGTGCCGCCTTCAAATACTGATCCAATAGACTTATTGCATAGAGACGCATGGAGTCCCGTAGACTATTTTGGGCGTCAGCACCAAACTATGATTCTAGTAATGGAAACAGGGGCTTATCATAGTAACGTGGTTCGTACCATGGAATGGTGGATGCACTCTGAATTTCATGCAATTCAAAATAGAGATTATGCTGACGATGTGCGAACCATTAGCTTTTCTAGCATTACTTCTCCTGGGCGTGATGTCGTGCCGGAGTTTCGGTTAGGCGTTTTTCTTGGAGAAGATATAGTGCTGCGGGGCTACGATGCTAATCCTCCCCCAGGCCTAGTAAGACCAGGTAATATATTGAATTTGTCGATACAATGGGAAGCTCTACAGGATATTAGTCAAAGATATACTATTGGCACATATTTGATGAGTCCACAAGGTACTATTGAGTTACAAAATGATAGCGAGCCTGTAGGTGGTTTTTGGCCTACACAACAGTGGAATGCAGGAGATGTGATACGTCACAATGTTGCATTTGTTCTTCCTGACGATTTGCCGCCCGGGCATTATGCGGTATGGGCGGTCATGTATTCTACTGGAGACGGTTATAGGCTACCAGTAAGTGACGAAACTGCTACTGCAATTCGGGATCATGTAGAACTCTATACTATAGAGGTTGCACGCATAGGGATAGGAGGCTAAGTATTACCGAGAACATACTCGGCCGCGTCATAAAGGTCTTTCACAAATGGAATGTGGGCCAATGTGTTGTTCTCTAAATGATATGCTTGTTCGGCACCGCGTCCGGTAGAGACCAATATGGGATTTACTTTGGCAGCGACAGCGGCTTCAATATCGGTAATGGCATCACCAATGAGCCAAGATTTTTCTAAATCGAGGTTAAGATCTGTGGCTGCTTGTATTAGCATTCCAGGTTTTGGTTTTCTGCAGGTACAATGTGTTTTAGGATGATGTGGGCAAACATATACTCCGTCAATAACGCCGCTCGTGGATTGAATTTTGCCCAAAATAAACTGATTAATTTGTTGAGCAATTTCTGGAGTTATCAATTTGCGCCCGATAGCAGACTGGTTGGTAACAATTACTATGGCATATTCAGATTTTGTCAATTTAGCAATAGCTTGCAGAGATCGAGGAATAATATGCACGTTCTCTATAGATTGTACGTAGTTATTTAAGTTGCGATTAATGACACCATCTCGATCTAGAAACACAGCTTTTCTTACTTCACTATAAGGGTTTGGCAATTTGACCATTTCAATAGTATTCTAACATGTCATGACAACAAATATACTAGTGACGGGAGGAGCGGGTTTTATTGGTTCGCACACGATTGACTTGCTATTAGAGCATGGTTACAAAGTGCGGATACTGGATAATCTTGCTTCACCAGTACATATTGATGGCAATTTGCCAGACTATATCTCTACTGACGTTGATTTTGTGCAGGGAGATGTCAGGGACAAAGATGCTTGGGAATCAGCACTTGATAACATTGACTCAGTGTTTCACTTAGCTGCCTATCAGGATTACTTACCAGATTTCTCGACTTTTTTTCATGTGAACACTGTGGGGACTGCTCTATTGTACGAAACTATAGTTGAGCAAGGCTTATCGATTAGCAAAGTAGTACTTGCTTCCTCTCAGGCAATATACGGTGAAGGAAAATATGAGTGTGAATTGCATGGCTTCCAGTATCCGCCTTCTCGATCTGAACAGCAACTAGAAGAAAAGCAGTGGGACCCGCTGTGTCCTGTGTGTGAAGGCAAATTGGATTTGCTGGACACTAGTGAAATGCATGTAAATCCCCATAATTCTTATGCTATGAGCAAGTACACGCAGGAAATGATGGGCATGGTGCTTGGTCGTCGTTATAATATTCCTACTGTTGGAATGCGTTACTCAATTGTACAAGGTGCTCGTCAGTCCTTCAGGAATGCATATTCTGGAGTGCTTAGAATTTTTGCTATGCAGGCTCTCGCTGGTGGACCACTTACAGCATATGAAGATGGAGACCAGATAAGAGATTATGTAAATGTGATAGATGTAGCTCGTGCTAATATGATGGTTCTCGAAGATGTACGAGCGGATTTTCGATCATTTAATGTGGGTGGTGGAAGAAAAGTGACTGTCAATGAATTTGGTAATATTATGGCTGAGACGGTTGGCGCACCTGATATTAAAGTTGTGTCTGAAGGGGAGTATAGGTTTGGCGATACTCGTCACATCGTATCAGATATTAGTCAGATAGGTGATATAGGATGGGTTCCACAAGGCACGGTAGAAATGAGCGTTCAAGAGTATCTGGAGTGGGCACAAAAACAATCGGATTTTGGAGACTACGCTACGTCTGCTAGGAGCGAAATGCGTGCCCTTGGAACGGTTAGGGGAGGTAGGTAGAGCTTAGATATAGCGGGATCATTAGTGCACAAATTCTAGTACAAAGGTGAAATTATGACTTATGTAGATGACTACATTACCGATTTAGAGAATACTCTGAAAGCCGTTTCACGGTCTGAAATACAAGCAGTGGTTGATTGTCTGTTTGACGCATTGTTTGAAGATCGCCAGGTGTTTATTGTTGGTAATGGTGGAAGTGCTTCAACTGCTTCTCATATGATGAATGATTTGTCTAAACTTACTATAAGGTCTGGCCAACCTAGATATAGAGCTATAGCATTGACAGATAATATGCCTTTGATTACTGCCTGGGGCAATGATGTTTCTTATGATTCGGTTTTTGTCGAACCATTGCGTAACCTCATGAGACCAGCTGACATATTAGTCGCAATATCTACTAGTGGAAATTCCAGTAATATTTTAAGTGCGGTTACATGCGCACATGAAGAGTTTTCGGGTACTGTGATTGCTATTACTGGTAATCAAGGCGGTGTTCTCGCTGATGTATCTGATTTGGTGGTTCGGATTCCTAGTGAGCATATCGGTCATCAGGAGGATGGTCACCTGATAGTGAATCATGTAGTTTGCAATGCACTTGCGGAGAGGATTGGTGAGCTAGAATGAATCAACAGTTGGCATTTGATGTTCAACTTTCAGTTATAGTGCCAGCATATAATGAAGAAGATCGTATCGCATCCGGAATAAGGCAAATTTTAGAGTTTCTCCAGTCTAAACAAAAGCATACTTGGGAATTAATTGTTGTTGATGATGGAAGCGAAGACAATACTTGTCACATAATAGACGCTATAATATCTGGAGATAATCGTGCCCGCTTAATCCGTTACAGCCCAAATCGTGGCAAAGGCTTTGCTGTACGTACTGGTGTTTTGGATGCGACAGGTGAATGGATTGTTTTTCTTGATGCTGATCTTTCAACTCCAGTAGAGGAAATTTACAATGCTATTAAACTTCTAGAGCGAGGAGCTGATTTGGTCGTGGGAACGCGTGCTCATCGAGATTCCTGTATAGAGGTCGAGCCGAGTTTGTTTCGTCGCATAGCCTCATATGTATTTGACCTTGTACGAATTCAAATAGTAGGTCTTTCTGAGTTTTCTGATACACAATGTGGATTCAAGGCTGCTCGTGGACAGTCCGTGGTGCCCCTATATCAGTGTGCAATTATAGAACGCTTTATGTTTGATGTCGAAATATTATTTTTGGCTCAACAGTCAGGCTTAAATATAGAGGAGTTGCCAATAATCTGGCGAGACTCACCTGGGAGTACTGTTCGTTTATGGCCAGGTGTATACGAGATGTTCCGTGACCTATTTATGATTCGCAAAGTACACAGCTAAAATTTTAGCGATAGAAGTGCCATTGATTGTCCATTAGTATATGCATTGTTGCATTGGTCGCATTAGGTGTTATTTAGCCAATATGTCAACAAGAGTGCTTCGTCAATATTCTTGCTTTGTGCCAAATGCACTGCTCCTAATAGGGTATTTCATATAATTTGACTATGGAGTTGGCGTGACTGTAGGAGTGTTAGTATTGGGAATTAAATCTGTAGCTGTTGGTGTGGGTGTACTACTAACTGTAGGTGTTACTGTAGCTGTCAGTGTTGGCGTCATTGTAAGTGTCGATTCATCTGGTGACGGTGTCATAGTAGGTGTATAAGTCGAAGAAGGTGTGTTGCTAGGTAGTGGTGTTACCGTATTGTTTTCGGTTGGTGCAATTGTCTGACTTGCTGTTGCAGTTGGTGTGAGGCTTGGGGTTGGCGTATACGTGCTGGTAGATGTGGGCGATACAGTATTGCTGGCTGTAGGAGTGATAGTAGATGTTGGTGTTGGAGTATTGCTAGTGGTTGGAGTAGCAGTCTGAGTTTCAATTGGTATTATTGTGTTAGTAACAACAGTTGTAGTACTTATCAATATAATAGTTTCAGCAGCAGTTGCTACTTTAATCATTTCAGATGTAGGCGATATTGATTTTTGAGTTGGAGTTGTCCGAGGCAATATAGTGCTTACTTTTGGTGGTATTTCAGATGGTAAAAGTGTATTTTCGTCTGCATTATTGTTAGGTGTAATTTGTAGTATAGCAAATCCCAAAATGTACAGCGGAACAGTAAGTATTATCAGAGTTACAAAGAATGTGTGGCGCTTTTGTCTTCGTTTTGATTGTGAGGGTGTTTCCATGTTATTGCAGAAAATTAATAGGCATTGTTTTGTATGGCACACCAAGCAAGCTCATAATAGCAGCCTAGCGTATAAGCGTCAATTTGTGTGGGTTGTTCTGCAACTATGATTACTGTTGGATGTACTGATATGATACTGTTTGTTCTGTAGGATTTTCTAAGTTTACAAAGGTTGGTTTTATGCTACTAACAAATATTTCACATGCCATTTTTGTGATATCAGCATCTTTATTAGCCATGTACGGATTAAATATGTTGATGCTTACTGCATTTTTTGTGCGCAGATATAGAGTCAAACCAGTTGCACATTTTCCGGAAAAATGGCCGGATGTTACAGTGCAACTTCCAGTGTTCAATGAGATTCAAGTAGTGCGTAGATTGATACACGCTGTGGCTAATTTGGATTATCCGATCGAGAGTTTATCTATTCAAGTGTTGGATGATTCGACTGATGAAACTACTGATGTAGTGAAAAAATTGGTCGCCTCATACAAAGAAAAAGGATTGAACATAGAATGTTATCATCGATTTGATCGTGTTGGCAATAAAGCAGGAGCGCTAGCAAGAGGTTTACTGCAAGCTAAAGGTGAGTTCATTGCAATCTTCGATGCGGATTTTGTGCCGCCACCGAATTATCTCAAGAAGACCATTCCATATTTTGTGTTCCGCAAAGTGGGTATGGTGCAAACACGCTGGGGCCATCTGAACGCTCTTGATAATCCGCTTACACGTGCCCAGGCAATAGCGCTGGATGGGCACTTAGTGGTAGAGCAGGTAGCTCGCAGTCGTAACAATCTTTGTTTTAACTTCAACGGTTCTTCCGGGATATGGCGTAAAGCATGTATTGTAAGTTCTGGGGGTTGGCAAAGCGATACTATTGCAGAAGACCTGGACCTTTCTTATCGGGCTCAGATGGCAGGTTGGGAATTCAGATACGTGTCAGATGTTATATCGCCAGCGGAAATCCCTGGTGGAATACATGCATTTAAGAGACAACAGTTTAGATGGGTGAAAGGTTCAGTACAATGTCTACTGAAGCATGCAATTAGACTGGTTGGTTTTACGGAATTTTCTATCTGGAAGCGTATTCAGGCTATCATGCATTTGGGTGGCTATCTAATGCATCCGATGATGCTTTGCTTTCTTGTATTTAGCATACCATGCATGTTGTATACAAATGTAAATAATGTTTTGCCTCAATGGCTTGGTATTGCTGGTCTTGGACCACCAGTGTTATATGCTATTGCGCAGGTGACGGCATATCGTAAAGGATTAACGAGGTTTATATGGTTTCCAGTCTTGATGTTATTGGGACTAGGAGTTGCTGTAAACAATACTAGGGCAGTGTTTGAGGCTATTTTTCGATATAAACCTAATGAGTTCTTACGTACTCCGAAGAATAGTGGATTATCTGTTTCTATATATGACTTGTATGCAAATAAAAACGACAAAATAGTATGGCTAGAATTCTTTTTTGCAGTCTACGCCGGGGCATCATTCCTGCTTTCTACTCAACGTATACCAGCCTTAGCACCATTTTTGGCTTTGTTTGCACTAGGGTTTGTTTTGGTGGGACTTACTGGATTGTTGGAAACAAATCGTGCTTCGAGATTTGTAGAAACATGGAAATCAGAACCAGCAATTCTAGATCAGGACATGTGAGCAACATGACAATGTATGGTTTTGTCTATTAATTTCCGAGATGCTTGACTATAATCTGTCTATAAACTACAATTTCAATGTATTTGATATTGTAGTTAGGAGGCGAGAATGGTAGCAAAACGTGTAGTAGTTTGGGTTATTTCTATTGCAGTAGGTATGGCTGCAGGTTACGCTACAGTAGCTGCTTTTGGTACTTCGGTGAATCGCTATGCAGTTGATTTGAATTTTGGCATGCTTGATTTTCTTATCAACAATTTCACTTTTCTATGTCTATCTTATGCTGCTCTTCTATGGATTTGGCTTGATTATTTCTTAGGTACAGAGATGATGCCTGAGTAAGAGCAATTTATGTATATATTGCATAATAAATCCCCGTTGATACGGGGATTTTGATTTAATATATAGTGAATAGATACTGATGATTAGAAAACATAGTTGTTGGTGGCGTAATAATTTGTTGCCAATTTACCCAATTATATTACTTGCATTTAATGGGTGTACTAACGTAGATGTAGACAGCTTACCTATGAGTGCAACACTAAATCCTACTGGGAATGACAGTGTCGCAAATATATCTGAAAAAATAGCAGTTACTAATACAGTCCAGAGTGCAACGTCAGACGAATCGCCAACTTTGCCAGTGATCCAAATCGAGCCTAATCCCACTATTACTCCAATAGTTACAGTAAATACAGCCACCAATGTATCAAGAGATAAAGATACTGCTACAGCCACTTTAATTTCCACAGAAGCTGTCGAAAGCAGCGTGGTTCCGATAACTGCTACTCCAACTTCCACGTTAGTTCCTACCCAATTTCCTACACCTGATGAATTTGGAGATGATAGGGTGGCTAGGGTACCGATATTAATGTATCACTATATAGAACCGCTTCCCAATGATGCAGATAATATACGTGTAGGACTTACTGTGCATCCTGGAGTCTTTAGGCAGCAACTAGCTTTTTTACATGCTCAGGGTTATCAATCTGTCAGTTTGTATGATTTGACTTATTATCTTGCTCATGGCATAGATTTGCCAGATAAACCGATAGTTTTCTGTTTTGATGATGGTTATCGAGGTTTGTATCAACATGCTTTTCCACATATGGACGCATTTGGATATACAGGCACTATTTTTGTTCTAACACAACTGATGGATGAAAATCATCCATCATATCTGACATGGAGGATGGCTCATAGGATGTATGAGTATGGATGGAAAATTGAGCCACATAGCAAGACGCATGTACAACTTTCAAATCGTCCATTTGAGTTAGTCCAGTATCAAGTTCTTGGTTCCATGCAAACTGTTGAGGCACAGATAGGTATACAGCCGCGTTATTTTAGTTACCCAAGTGGATTTTATGATCAGCAAGTGATTGACTACCTTAAGGCACTAGGATTCTGGGGTGCAGTAACAACGGAATTTGGACTTGAACATGATATTATTGGCGCTTTTACTTGGAATCGGATTCGTGTGTCTGGAAAAACAACTATCGATGTATTAGCCAAGTATTTGGATGAGTAATCTGACTTTTCTTATACTATTACTATATTTTTGTACAATTTGAGTAGATTTGATAGTTTTTGAAAGAAAAAATAGGTAATATATAGCAATTGAGTTACATATCATTTGATTTTGAGGGATTAGGGTAGGTAAAACTACTGATCAAAATTCGAAAATGGATTATTCCAAAAATGTGTCACGTTTGCCTGATTTTTATAATTTGGAAGTACTAAAGCGCCATCAGGTGTTGTTAGCAAAAAGTACTCTTGAGTTGGAACATATAGCCGTACTTTCCGGAAATGAGGGTCTAAACGTTGAAAATGCTAATCACATGATAGAGAATGTGATTGGTGTGCATGGTTTACCAATTGGTATAGCAACTAATTTTATTGTGAATGGTCGCGAAATACTTATTCCTATGGTTATTGAAGAGTCATCAGTTGTTGCAGGGGCAAGTTTTGCTGCCAAACTGGCCAGAACGGGAGGAGGGTTCCAAGCTAAAAGTACCTCTCCGGAGATGATTGGGCAAATACAGGTCCTGGACTTGGAAGATGTAGATGCATCTTACCATCTATTACTGGATAATAAGCAATTCGTTATTGATAATGTAACAGGTATTGATCCTGTTATAACGGAGATTGGTGGTGGTGTAAAAGACATAGAGGTCCGTGTGGTTCACGAATCTCCTGTTGGGCCTTTTATTATTATTCATTTAATTTATGACACTCGCGATGCTATGGGTGCTAATGCAGTCAATACAGCTGCTGAATTTCTCTCGCCAATTATTGAAGAAATTACCGGTGGCAGAGTGCATCTTCGCATATTGTCTAACCTTGCAGATCGCAGATTAGCTACTGCAAATGTCACTATACCATTAGAAGAGTTGGGATTTGCCAATTACAATGCTGAAAAAGTAAGAAATGGAATAATTGAAGCATGGGCTTTCGCATCAGTAGATCCTTATAGAGCTGCTACTCATAACAAGGGAATTATGAATGGAGTAGATGCAGTAGTGATTGCAACTGGCAACGACTGGCGTGCAATTGAAGCAGGTGCTCATGCTTATGCCGCGCGTTCAGGCTCCTATACTAGTTTGTCAAAGTGGTATGTTGACAGTAATGGGTCTCTATGCGGTGAGATAGAGATGCCCATGGCTGTTGGTATTGTTGGTGGAGCAACTAGAGAACATCCAAGCGCTCAAGCAGCTCTGGAGTTACTTAATGTGCAGTCAAGCTCTGA
>CAJWIA010000047.1 GCA_913040765.1 uncultured Anaerolineales bacterium
CTTATGTCATAAGAGAAGATTTCTCTGCGGATATCACTTCATTTGTAACTCCCCCTGAACACAATTTTCAAGTTGGTTTCATTGTCTATCCAAAAGATGGCGAAATACAAAGTCATTATCATCGTAAAATTGACCGCAATATATCTAACACATCCGAAGTCCTAGTTGTAAGGAAAGGTCATTGTGAAATTGACATATATGATGATGAACAAATACTTGTAGAAACATTAGGTATGAAAACTGGAGATGTAATGGTAATGGTATCAGGAGGACACGGCTTTCGTATGTTAGAGAACACTGTGCTTCTTGAAATCAAACAGGGTCCCTATATTGGCATAGATGAAAAGAAACGCTTCTAGATTCAAAATATGATTCCGGTAAACGAGCCAGTAATAGGTGTACGAGATCAAGAGTATGTACTTGAATGCTTACAAAGTGGTTGGGTTTCATCTGCAGGAAAGTTTATCGAGACCTTTGAGTCTAGTTGGGCACAATACTGTGATCGCCAACATGGAATAACAACCAGCAGTGGCACAAGTGCACTTCAAACATCTCTCGCATGCCTGGAACTGAAACCTGGTGACGAAGTCATAATACCAACTTTTACTATTATTTCATGTGCATTAGCTGTAATTTACAACGGTGGTACGCCCATTCTTGTAGATGCTAATCCTGAAACCTGGTGTATGAATGTAAGTCAGATAGAAGAGCGTATTACCAAACGCACACGAGCTATAATGGCAGTGCATATATATGGGCATCCTGTCGATATGGATCCCCTTCTGCAAATTGCCGAGCAAAATGACTTGGCAGTAATTGAAGATGCTGCGGAGGCACATGGTGCAGAATACCTACGCGGGCACAATGAACAAGAACAAGAATGGGTCCGCTGCGGCAGCATGGGCACAATGAGTGTTTTTAGTTTCTATGCCAACAAACTTGTTACTAGTGGAGAAGGTGGCATGATTGTAACAAACGATAGTCATCTGGCATCTAAAGCACGCAACATTAGAAATCTATGCTTTGAGCCTGACCAACGGTTCCTACACAATAATCTTGGTCACAATTTTCGAATGACTAATATGCAAGCTGCACTTGGGCTAGCACAGTCCGAACGAATTCAAGAAACTGTCAATTGGAAGAGACGAATGGGACAAAGGTATACAGAACGTCTCTCAGACATAAAAGCAATACAGTTGCCTATTGAACGGTCTTGGTCACGCCAAGTGTATTGGATGTATGGCATCCTCCTAAACAAATCACATAATATGACTGCGCGTGCGTTAGCTGATAAACTCAGCGATTTAGGTATACAAACAAGACCATTCTTCCTAGGAATGCATGCACAACCAGCCCTACAAAATCTTGGTCTATTTCAGAGTGAAGATTATCCAGTCGCCGACTATCTATCTGAGAATGGGCTATATCTTCCATCAGGACTAGCTCTGAGCGAACAACAGATGGACGAAGTCTGCGCTGCACTACATACAATACTTACCTAGAATTATTATCGACACGTGGAAACTCCTAAATCAGATACCGCAAATTTACTGAATTACCTTTACAATCATCTGTCAGACCACTGGTGGACAGTAGGTATGAGGGCTACTGCGCATACGATCCTTAGCAACAATACTAGTGCAAACGGAACAATCCTTGAAGTAGGCTGTGGAAATGGCGCATATTTATGTGAATTGTCAGAAAAATACATCTCAGACCCAACAATCGGCATGGATATAAATACACAGGCTCTTGAACATGCAAAAAATATCGATAACATCCAAGGAAGTTTGTTGCAAGGCAATTTTCATCATCTTCCTTTAGCAAAAAACAGCGTGGCACTATCTGTAGGCTTAGATGCATTTGATCAAACCCATGCAAATCTGAAGATTGCTCTATCTGAAATCTTTAGAACACTAATTAAAGACGGTTTATTGCTGATAAGAGTTAGTGCACACCCTTGGTTGCTGGGTCAACATGACCAATCATTTGGAACAGGCCGTAGATACACTAAGAATGAAATATGTGAGGATATAACAAAAGCAGGTTTTCAAATTGAGAGATTCACTTACGCGAATTGCATTATGCTCTTACCAGCAATCATAACGCGTATAGCCATTAATCTAAGACTGGCAACAGTGGAAAATCAATTTGAAATCCCAAATATATTGAATATTTTGCTCACAAAAATACTACTATTGGAAGCATCATTGTTAAAGTTGATCAATCTACCTGCTGGTCTGAGTATATACATTTTGGCCCGAAAGCCTAAATAGGTCATGTTTGTTTGTACTGTTCTACCCACTTATAATGAGGAAGCAAATATTGAATTACTTGTTGAAAGCCTTCTTAATAACCAACAAGGTTCAAACATGGTCTTAATAGTGGACGATAACTCTTGCGATGCCACCGCTGAAAAAGTACGTAATTTATCAATTAAATACAACAGATACGATAAAATTCAGGTTGCTCTAGTTCAACGTAGAAATGACAGAGGACTCACTACTGCAATACAATATGGTATAGATGTAGCTACAAAAAGATATGGTGCCAATATAGTTACTTGGATGGATTGTGACCTATCTATGCCACCTGAAGATGTTCCGCAGTTACTTACACCATTAGTGGAAGGAGCAGCAGACATAGTTGTAGGATCACGATGGATTAGCGGAGGTGCAGATCTTGCACATGGATTCATGGCTCGAACTTTGAGCAAGATAATAAACGGCTGGGCCCAACTTTTGTTGGGCAATGATATATCTGACTATACAAGTGGTTTTGTAGCAGCTAATACCAAAGTATTGAAAACACTGCGGCTTCAAGGAGACTATGGTGAATACTGTATAGATTTTATTTGTAGGTCAAAGCGAAATGGATACAAAATTGTTGAAATACCTTATGTATGTGTGCCCAGGACAAAAGGAGAAAGCAAGACAGGACTTAACCTGTATGATTACTTGATTAGGGGACGCAAATACATAAGTACAGTGTGGAAGCTGTTCATATACAAGCAATCAGTGTGACACATCCTTACACAAAATACAGCCCCATACAATGTAAGTAACTACCTAAATAATTTGAGGCTCAACTGCTAAATATCACATTTTCTATATTTCAGATAACCATGTCAACAGTCAAAGACATATTCCGCGGGAGATATCAACCACTATTAGTATTGATAATAGTTGGTCTGCTTGTGAGGTGGACAACCTATTACTACTACTATCAGTTATATACTGATGTAGGTGGCTTACACTTTTCCCCAACTGCTGATGAAGCCAGCACATATGAAATACTTGCACGGCAAATATTGTCAGGTCATGGGTTGTCACATGAATTATTCTCTTATCGTCCACCACTACAACCGATGTTGATCGCCTTGACCTACCTTGTATCTGGAAGCACCAATCCTTTGATTGCTGTATTTGTACAAAGTTTTATTAGCACAGGTCTGGCAATACTTACATTTATCATAGCCGAAGAACTAAACATGTCTAAGCCTGCACAGTTTTTTTCCGGACTGATAGTAGCTTTGGATCCAGCATCCATAATCATTGGGATGACATTGATGGCCGAGACATTGGCAAACATATTTGTAGCTATCAGTATGATTTTCATCATACGTTTAATACGCAGCCGTAACATGCGTGACGCTGCTGCTGCAGGAGCCGCAATTGCACTAGCAACATTAGCACGACCAACATCAATTTACTATTGGGTGCCAATTGTATTGATAATTCCTGTGTTGGTGCCTGGATTAATTCGTAAAATCACAATGTTGGTAATTATATTTGCGATAGGAGTATTACCATGGTATGTACGTAATCAAATTTACCACAACGTTTTTACTTTCTCAACCGTAGGTAATTTTGACTTATTGTTTTATGGTGCGGTTTCAGTAAAAAGTAGGGCTACCGGACAAAGCCCCCAAGAACTGGAAGCGCAATTTGCATACGAACTAGATCAACGACTTAACCAAGGTAAATCACGCGACAATTACGACTATTCCTCTAAATGGAAATTTCTTGTGTCAGACAATCCCCAGGTTAATTCTGAAATCAGTAAAATGGCATTGGAAGTGTTTCGAGAACATCCAATGGAGTATGCAGTAACCATTTTCAGACCACTAATAAAGATATTTGCTATAACAAATTACCTCAAAGTGTTAGGGCCAATGAGTGCATTGGAAATTGTATTTAATCTATCTCTATACACCCTGGCACTATTGGGAATTGTCAGGTCATGGATGAGTCGAAACCGTATTTTCCTAGTTGTCACATTACTTCCTATAATATATTTCACAGCAATTCCTGTGCTTTCGCGTGCTGGTTCAGGTATGGATACTCGAGCACGAACACCCTTTACTTTTTCGTTAGCTATACTAGCGGCACAAAGTCTTTACTGGTTGTGGAAAAGGTATATTAAAAACACCGAGATATCCTAGTTACTTGTCACTACAACAATACCATGTTAAAGTAATGTGGAGCTATTAATAAAGCTTCATCAAAAAGTTTAGACGTGTACGGTATAGAGAAATGCCAGCAACAACAATTCCTGACATCGTAATTGGAAGACTCCCACTGTATCTACGCGCATTAACACAATTTGAAATTAGTGGCAATAAAGTCACTTCATCACATGAAATGGGCGAATACCTGGGCATCAGTTCAGCTCAGATTCGTAAAGATTTGTTACATTTTGGTGAGTTTGGCAAGCAAGGTACCGGATACAACATAAGATATCTCAAAAAACAGCTGGAAATCATACTTAGAGTAAACCAAGAATGGGATGTGGCTCTAGTCGGTGCGGGAGGAGTAGGTAACGCGATAGTAAATTATGCCGGATTTCGAGGACGGGGATTCCGTATAGCAGTAGTATTTGACAATGATCCAGCCAAAATCGGTCAAAAGATTAATGAGTTGATTATACTGTCAACTGACCAAATCAAAATAAAGGTAAGTAAAATGAAGATTAGAATTGCCATGGTAGCAGTACCGTCTGATGAAGCTCAAACTGTTACCAACACACTTGTAGAAGCTGGCATTGAGTCAATTTTGAATTACGCTCCAACTAGCCTAACAGTACCATCTAAGGTTCGCATACAACACATAGACCCAGTGGTAGGTTTACAGCATATGACCTATTATCTGTAAGTCTGTATAACTAAACACTAAATTGATCTGCAAACCGAGATTGTTTAGACGCGAGGCAAATGCGGTCTCATGATTTCATACATTTCTAGTGCTCGGCTAGCACCTATAGATACACAACCAATAGGATTGTCTGTTATATAGGCCGGAACACCAACCGATTCGGACACCCGTTGCTCCATACCTCGCAAGAATGCACCACCTCCACAGAGAACTATGCCACGATCAATAGCATCTGAGGCAAGCTCAGGCGGAGTCTTCTCCAAAACTGCCTTGGCTACTGAAATTATAGACTCTAGTGGTTCCTCAATTGCTTCAAAGACATCTTCAGAAGTAACTATTGCATCGCGTGGCAAACCAGTCACATGATCACGCCCCTGAATTTCCACGGCAAGAACTTCATCTAGCGAAACAGCCGAACCTATTCTAATCTTTATCTCTTCTGCTGTCATCTCACCAATAACTATGCCATATTTCTTGCGCACATAAGTCACTATAGCTTGATCAAGGGTCATGCCACCTACACGTGCAGAATGTGCAATGACTATACCGTTAAGCGCTACTATTGCAGATTCGGTAGCACCACCACCAATGTCCAATACCATGTTTCCTGCAGGAGTACCGACAGGTAGACCAGATCCAATAGCAGCTGCTAATGGTTCATGGATTAAATACGCCTCTCTACTACCTGCCTCTTTGGCTGCTTCATGCACAGCTCGACTTTCCACACTTGTAGCCCCATAAGGAACGCTCAACATCACCCGAGGTTTAAAAAGCCTCATTGGGCCACAAACTTTAGTCAAGAAATAATGTAACATCCGCTCAGTTACCTCATAATCAGCTATCACACCATCCTGAATTGGTCTCATAACCTCTATGCTTTCAGGTGAACGGCCAAACATCTCTCGAGCCTCTTGTCCTATAGAAACAATCTTTTGCTCATCTACACGTATAGCTACTACACAGGGTTCATGCAGCACTACATCACCACCCTCTGACACGAGAACGTTGACTGTTCCTAAGTCTATGCCAATGTCTTTACCTAAAAGAGCCATTGTGAATTTTAAATTGAAATCCTAGAAAAATTAAAGATATTATCCAACGTCTTCCAAGCCAGGAACGCTTGGTGCATCTCGCCGTCTACTTCCCACGCGCAATCTTACATTTGCTCTTTCTAGCGCAAGACTAATGTTTTGTCTAATCTCGGGAGTCACTTCTTCAGAAGGACCTCCGCCTTCTAGAAACCTAATAGCACGGTCTCGTGCATCCTTAGCACGTGCTATATCTACTTCATCTGCATGCTCTGCAGCATCAGCTAATACTGTGATACGGTCAGGTCTAACCTCTAATATCCCACCACCAACAGCAAAGGTTTGCTCTAATTCGCCAGCGACAACACGCAACTCACTGACATTGAGAGTAGTCAGCAGAGGACTATGATTAGGTAAAATACCCATGCGCCCATCGGCACCATCTACAACTACCATGTCAACTTGCTCAGAATATACCAACTTTTCCTGAGTTACAATTTCACATAATATCGTCATTAGTTATTTATTCTTAACTGCTTTGCTCAAGGCCCTTAGCTTTAGCTAGAGCTTCTTCAATTGTACCTACAAACATAAATGCCTGCTCTGGTATATCATCATGTTTACCATCCAAAATCTCTTTGAATGATCGAATAGTTTCTTGTAGTTTAACATATTTGCCTGGGATACCTGTAAATTGTTCAGCTACGTAAAATGGCTGTGAGAAAAAGCGCTCCAACTTACGTGCTCGAGAAACCAAAAGCTTGTCTTCCTCAGAAAGCTCATCCACACCCAATATAGCAATAATATCTTGCAAGTCTTTGTATCTCTGAAGCACACGTTGTACTTCTCTTGCTACCTCGTAATGCTCCTCACCAACAATGTTTGGGTCTAGAATACGACTAGTGGACGCCAGGGGATCAACAGCAGGATAAATGCCTTTCTCAGCTATAGGTCGTTCTAATGCAATAGTAGCATCCAAATGCGAGAATGTTGCAACTGGTGCAGGATCAGAATAATCGTCAGCTGGCACATATACTGCTTGCATTGATGTTATCGAGCCACGATTAGTAGAAGTAATGCGCTCCTGCAATTCACCCATCTCAGTTCCTAATGTGGGTTGATAACCTACAGCGGAAGGCATCCGTCCAAGAAGAGCAGATACCTCGGAACCACTCATAACAAACCGGAATATATTATCAATAAAAAGCAGTACGTCTTTGCCTTGATCACGAAAATATTCGGCCATAGTAAGGCCGGTCAGAGCAACGCGCAGTCTTACACCAGGCGGCTCATTCATTTGACCAAACACCATGACAGTATCCTTCATAACTCCCGACTCTATCATTTCTCGATACAGCTGGGTTCCTTCCCTGGTACGTTCTCCTACACCGGCAAACACAGAATTACCTGAGTGTTCCTTAGCAATTGACCGTATAAGCTCCATTATGATCACCGTTTTACCTACTCCAGCTCCTCCAAAAATACCGGTTTTACCACCCTTAGTAAATGGCGCAATCAAATCAATAACCTTAATACCAGTCTCAAATACCTCAACCTCTGTAGATTGATCAGAAAATGCGGGTGCAGGCCTATGTATCGGATAGTATTCCGATGCTTCCACCTCTCCACGTTCATCAATCGCATTACCTAGTACATTAAAGATTCGACCGAGTGAAGCCTCACCAACTGGAACTCGGATAGGAGCTCCTGTCGCATTAGCAGCCAATCCTCTGCGAAGACCCTCAGTAGCATCCATGGCTACACATCTAACTAAATTATCGCCAAGATGTTTTTGTACCTCTAAGACCAATGGGCCTTCACCCTCTCGCTCAATTTCAACTGCTTCATAAATTTCAGGAAGTAATTCAGCCGGAAATTCACAATCAACTACAGCACCCTGAATTTGTGCCACACTGCCTGTCGAATTAGTCATAAATCCTCCAAACTCAAAACAAAAATCTATTATTAACTTGTCATCAGGCCGCTTGCTGTAAAGCTTCTGCACCACCTACTATATCCAACAAATCACTTGTTACGGATAACTGACGAGCCTTATTGTACGCCAAACGAAGAGCGCCTGATAATTCGTTCGCATTGTCAGTAGCATTACGCATCGCAACCATTCTTGCACTATGTTCACTTGCTAAAGATTCCAAAACGGATTGATAGACTTGTACCTGAGTGAAACGCGGCAATATTGCTTCTAGCAATTCCTCTGGCTCAGGTTCGTAAGTATATCCTACCTGAGATTCATTATCCGTACTCACTTGAGTATTTTCATTGTCTTCAAAATTGCCGGTAGTCATAGGCATTATACGTACTACCCGTGTATCCTGACGTATAGTATTCACGTAATCAGTGTAAGCCACATATACCTCATCCACTACCGCATCAAGATAATCATCAATTAACACTCGGGCAATAGGTGTAACATCCGAAAATGATGGTGATGATTTAAAGCTACTAAAATCACCCACAATGTTAGCGCCACGTACATAAGCAAGATCTCGCCCTTTTTGACCTAAAGTCACCCAACGCGTTTGCTGACTTTTTTCTTGAGCAAATTCCAGTGCGGCTCTAGTAACATTCATGTTATATGGACCAGCTAATCCCCTATCACTTGAAATTAGCAGGATTGCTATATTTTCCACTTTATCCCGAGGTACCAATAACCGATGTGTGGATCCTTGAGAGTATGCACCAATCCGACCAAGCACATTAGAAACACGGCGCGCATAATCACGTGAAGCCTCAACAGAGGCTTGAGCTTTTCGAACTTTTGAA
>CAJWIA010000048.1 GCA_913040765.1 uncultured Anaerolineales bacterium
TCCGATTATTAAAGCTCCTATCAGTAGAAGTGCAATATTGGTAAAAACACTTGTGACAAGATTGCCTGTACTTATGTCCCAGCCATTTCGGTACATTAATATAAAACCTATGTCAAGCAGTATTACTGAAATTGCCATCGCAATTTGTATCCAGCTTAGCTGGCGAACTTGCTTTGCTAAGCCGCCGTCTGATGGAAATAGAGGAATTAAGCATGCTGCTATTATTGCAATGGCGACATATGTGGCCGTCACAGCGACTATAGGATTAAGTGATGTTGGTATGCGCCCAGCAAAATAGTGAAAACTCACTGCGCCTAATAGTACTATCGTTGGTGCTATGTAGAACATGGTTTTGTTTCCTTTTTTCATAAAACCTACTCAATGTATATAAATTTCACTAGCCATCAATTGTCATTGGACTTTTGTAAGGAATATCATCTTCTTGCAATTCAATGATGTAAAAATCTATGAAGATCTATAGAAGCATTGATTATATCTTAAATAGTTTGCAAAGTATAATTCTAGGCATTGGATAACAGTTGGTTTGTAAAGGTGAGAATATGGAATTTGAGCGAAATCGAATTATTAGAGGTGATTGCGTGCAAGTTTTGTCATCATTGCCGGAGAGCTCGGTTGATTTGATATTTGCTGATCCACCCTATAACCTACAATTGGAAGAAGATCTTCATCGTCCTGATATGACAAGAGTTGAAGGAGTGACTGATAAATGGGATAGATTTGAGGATTTTGAGTCTTATGACAAATTTACTGCAGCATGGCTTACAGCCTGCAGACATGTCCTTAAGCCTTCGGGTTCTATTTGGGTTATTGGAAGTTATCACAATATATTTCGAGTGGGTAGGATTATGCAGGATATTGGATTCTGGATATTAAATGATGTTGTATGGGTCAAAACAAACCCGATGCCAAATTTTCGTGGGGTGAGATTTGCAAATGCGCATGAAACACTTATATGGGCTAGTGTCACTAAAGGAAGCAGATATATGTTTAATCATCAGGCTATGAAGGGTTTTAACAATGATAAACAAATGCGCAGCGATTGGTGGATAATTCCGTTGGCAAAGGGGCCGGAGAGATTGCGCGATGAAATAGGTAATACAGCTCATTCAACACAGAAACCGGAAGCCCTACTATATCGTGTGATTCTTTCGTCTAGCAATCCTGGTGATTTGGTGCTGGATCCGTTCATGGGAAGCGGTACCACAGGAGTTGTTGCAAAAAGATTGCATCGTGATTGGCTCGGAATAGAATCCGAAAACAAATATATTGATTTGGCACAAAAAAGGATAAATGCGGTACAACCAGAAGATTATGACTCTAGTTTGTTTGATGTACGGGATTTAAAAAACAAAAAAAGTCGTGTTTCGTTTGCGACCTTGCTGGAAAATGGGATCGTGCGACCTGGACAGAAGATCTATTTTCAAAAGAATGTGGATAAAATGGCAGTTATCAAACCTGACGCTAAGATTAGAGCAATTGATGGTTTTGAGGGTTCTATTCATCAGGTGGGTACGTACTATACTGGTGGATCTCCCTGTAATGGATGGAAACACTGGTACGTACTGGATGGCAGCAATTATCTGCCATTAGATGAATTTAGGGAAAAGTATCGTCTACGCATACAGAGTGACCAATAGACAACTAATACCTAGTGATGGTTTTGTAAAATGGTTTAGATGACACGGGTCAATAGCAGTCAATCACCGAGTTGTTGTGACATTTGTGAGACGTATGTTAGCTGGTTGTTCGGTTGACTAGGAGATTGTGACCTGCCGATAAAATTACTGCAGCTGAAACATCGGCTATTGGAGGCATCGCAGGAAATCCAAAATTCCAGGCGATTACAGCAATTAACCAAATAAGATAGATCTGTATGTTTGTTGTCATGGTCTGCCAGTGCCTATATTGCTAGAGAGTATATTTAGGTTGCTTTAGAGAAAAATGTCTGTGCTATAAGACCTGCAATTGGAGGAAGAAGGCAAACGCTCGCAACTCTTATTAATGTAAATTTCCAGCCGAGTATTGCTACTTCTAATGGTAGTCGCGCTAATGACCAGGCACCCCAGCCAGTCAAATATGCTACTGCCACTCCTATGCTGCTCCCTGATCGTAATAGTCCAGCAAGAAGTGGGACAGTTACAACAGGTCCTCCTGGAGTAAGTGTGCCGGCTACTGAAGCTAACATAATTCCTCTTAGTCCAGATTCAGGCCCTAGCCATTTTGTGATAAAAGCCTCTTGTTGCGCAGCAAACACTTGCGACATTCCAGCAATAATCAGGGCTAATAATAGGAGTGGCATCATTTGCACTATCATTTTCGCTGATATTTGAAGTCCGGTAATGTGGAGGTTATTGCCTTGATAATATCCGAATAGTACTAAAGCCGCAGCTATACCGCCCATTATTAATGTTGGAGTAAGCATATTTGAATTCCTTTTGGGGTTTTTCATGATGGCTAATTATATAGAAAGGTGGCGTAGGAATGTATATTGATGTCAATACGCGTTTGATTGGTGCTAGACGCGACCCAAGATATGCTTTGGAATGTTATATATGTTGAGTGGATAGTGATAGCGTAAGTTGGTCATAAAGGTCGTGTTGGTTCAAATAAACTATAGACTCCAATTAGAATGGTTTATAGTTGGAGCTTATTTACGGGACTAACAGTCAATCCCATTTTGACGCATAGAATTTCATTTTGTCTTCGTCAATATCTACGCCTAGCCCAGGTTTTTCAGGAGGAGTGAGAACTTGGCCGTCTGGTAGATATGGGTTAGACAAAAGTGTATCCCCCATATCTGAGAAGCCTGCTGGCCACTTTACATTTGGAGTAGAGACTGCAAAGTGTGCGGCTGCGGCGGCCATAATGTCAAAATAGGGCGCAACTGACAATTCCAATCCAGCTGCTTCGCCAATTGCTGCCATGCGTTTTGCCTGTAGTAAACCACCAAACTTTTCTATTTTGAAATGCAGCACATGTGCCGCATGTGATCGTGCGATCTCATATACGCTTCTAGGGCTTGTTACGGCCTCATCGGCTTGGAGTGGAGATTCTAATCGTTCAGTTAAGATAGCCATTTCATCTAGGTAAAGAACTGGTTGTTCAAAAAGAGCTATACCACCGATCCCCTCCATTTGTGTAAGTGCATGCACTGCTTCTCCTAGTGTATATCCAGTATTTCCATCTAGTTGGAATTTGACTTTGTCTCCAACAGCTTCGTAGATCGCTTGGTACCAGGCTAGGTCGGTATCGACATCAAATCCTATTTTGCTTTTCAACCATGTCCAACCTTCTGCTGATAGTTTTTCTATATGTGCTATTGACTCATCTATGCTTAGGCGATCAGCTAGACCGTGGAGCGGTGCGCCTTCTGTACATTTTCCTCCAAGAAGATTGTAAACAGGCACGTTTAATGCTTTACCTTTTATGTCCCAAAGTGCAAATTCTATGGCAGTAACGGGGTATCGAGTACTTTTGCCTATAGATTTGTACAT
This sequence comes from uncultured Anaerolineales bacterium, assembly GCA_913040765.1. Classification (GTDB taxonomy): domain Bacteria; phylum Chloroflexota; class Anaerolineae; order Anaerolineales; family UBA11657; genus UBA11657. The sequence continues at coordinate 3,516 of CAJWIA010000048.1, forward strand.
AACTTCAAAAAGATGTTCAATGTCAAAGGGGTCTTGGCCTAAGATAGCCGGTTTTATATGATTATCGATATTGTTTTTTATTGATTCAGCTGTGTCTCCGTAGTGGGGGGCATGTGACAGTGTTTGTCCAATTCCTGTGATTCCATCATCTGTATTAACTAAAACAGTGATTGTTTTGGTGTCTGGTATATCACCATAATATGTATTTAATGATCTTTGCCGGGGTATAGATGCTATATATGAAGTCATATCAGTTATTTTCATTGTGATAGTCCTCCTGTGTATTGGGTTTGGTATTCTGTCTATATATGCAACACCAAATCACTAATATGGATGCGTTAGGCGTTTGATTACTTGAAGTCTAGGTGTTCGGATATTTTGTCGAGTAGTAATTTTTGTTGTTTAATCTCCAATTTGAGTTTTGCGGCAGCACCTATAGTGAAATTTTCATCATCATACGATTGTGACAAATTGTTCCGCAACGAATCAAGTTGTTTCTGAAGTTCTAGGATTCTGCTAGAAATAGTTTTGTACTGATCAAGGTGGCTATTGGTCATATGCTTGCCGTATGCCTAGTCGTGCCCATAAGTCGATTAGTAACAGTAGCGGCATCTTACATAATCGAAAATATCGTTTTCTGAACCCTCTTCGATTGCATAGTCTATAAGAACGCGCAATGCTTTTGAAGCATCTGGTAGAGAGTGTTTAGCGGTCATTTCATCAAGCCATTCTTTTTGTTCTGTCTGGATTACTACATCGACATTCATTTTATTGTTGGGCATGTGTGATGCTCCTCGGTTGTTTGGAGACACTCTAGTGACTCGACATTAGATTTGTCTGGTCCACATCGGACCAGTATAGGTTACAGTAAAGACTATGTAAATGGACTTTTGATGTAAGTGATCTGTAATAGTGGTTCGGTACGGTGCATTATTACAAATTTCAATCTAATGAAATATGCATTTGATGCTCTTAGCCTGTATGCGGTTGTTCAAACAAGGAGCATTATATATACTGGGTTTACTGTTGTCTAGGATATGTTGGATTTTTTTAGTCGTTTGCCCGAGATTTGCATACTGTTTGGGACGATAAAATATAACATTATGATGATGGCAGATCGGATTGCGTTGTGGAGATTATTTGGTATGAATACACCTATTTTGTTTGCGTTGCTGGCACTATTGTGTGGTGGCATTACTGCGTTTTTTGCAAAAGTAGTAGGAGAAAATCAGGGCTATAGCCCGAGTTATATGATAGTGCAGGCTATATCTTTTGTTTTATTTGCAGTCGTAATACATATTGTACAAAAGCAACCATTTGAATTATCTGGCAGATTAGCTGGGATCGGATTAGTGAGCGGCGTTTTTGCTGGGGTTGCTACTTTGGCGAGTTTGATTGCTTTCAAACTGGGTGGACAGGGTAGCATCATCTTTCCAATAGTAAGTTTGGGTGTAATCGTATCGGTTGCTTTGTCATTTGCGATCTATCGGGAGCCAGTGACTAGTACAAAGCTTGTTGGTATTGGATTTGGGGTAGCATCAATTGTGTTTTTGTCACGTTAAGATTATTAGTAGAGTGCCATTGTAGATCGTGTTGCTGGTATATATATGAAAATATTTGTAAGACATATTGTGATGTCTGTTGTTGCAACCTTTGTTGTTGGATGTCAGGGCTTTCAAATGCCTCAGAGTCCTTTGCTAGCTACATTCGAACGCAAAACGGGCCATATAGTGTATGTGGGGCTTGATAACAATATTTATACCATGAATCAAGCTGGACAAGATATTGTGATGATTACCGATCAATCAGTGCCAGGAAACGATATATCTGACGACATAACTTATTTTTATCCTGCCTGGTCTCCAAATGGTGAGCAGTTAGCATTTGTGGGGTATCGACGAGCTAACGATAGATCAGTAGAAGCATCCTTATATACCGCAAGATATGACGGTAAGGAATTTTCCAGAGTATTTTCTGAACCAGGAAAGCAGCCGTTTTACGTGTATTGGCTTCCTGACAGTGGCGATATTAGTTTATTGAGTGGTGCAGCCGGTGATGATCGGTTTGTTATGGACATTGTATCAGTAGATGGAAGTGCATCGCAGGAAATCAGTCGAGGCATACCATTTTATTGGGCATGGGCCCCTGATGGTGACGCTCTAATTGCTCATAAGTCTAGTCGACCAGGAGCTGAAACAGGTTCTACTAGTTTGTCTTTAGTGCAAGTGGGCGATAAAGTAATTGACACATCGCTTAACATTAGGCCGTCACTCTTCCAGTCACCAGTATTTTCACCAGATGGTAAATATTTCGTTGCCGGCATTCAAAATAGTGCGGGTGGAGGAAAATTAGTGTTAGTAGAGGAGACAGGCGATAGAAGGCAGATTCTTGATGATATTGAAGGTCAGGCTGCCTTCGATTGGTCACCGGACGGAGATAGGATCGCTTATATGTCTGGCAGTCCGACTGTATACGGTATGGTGGGTGAGTTGACATTAATTGACCTTACTGACATCGAGAATCCGTTAGTGTCAGACACTAACGCTAGTGGAGTTATAGCATTCTTTTGGGACAATTCGGGTGACAAGCTTGCTTATTTTTCGATAGGTGAAGCTAAAATTTCGAATGGGGTTACGCAAGAGTTTGTGCTAGAGCTATCAGTGTTAGATGTAGACTCAGGCGAGATTATGAGATTAACCGGTTTGCGTCCTACTGATGCTTTTATGACGCAGATTGTTCCTCATTTTGACCAATATCAAAGATCTTCTACTATCTGGTCTCCGAACGATAGATATTTGGTGATAAATTCAATGACAGAGGATAATAGACCAGGGATTTTTGTTATTGATGCTACTGGCAATTTTCAGCCAAGGTTGGCTAATTATGGTGTTATGCCATTCTGGTCTAGAAAATAGAAAAATATACACATATTTAACTGGCGCGTATAGTAAAAATTCGAGCAAGTCTATTTTTTTTGTGGTGCATAAAGCGATTTGTCTGCTAGGATTTCATAGTTCATACCATCATGACTGAAACTGATATCTTTGTTACTAAGCAAAACTTTCTTATGGCATTGAAGTGCCGAACTATGGGCTGGCATACTCGTCACGATACACAATTACAAGACGCTACTTTGGCTGAAATTGTGAGGCGCGAACAAGGGCAAGCCGTTCACGAAAATGCTAGGTCGCAATATAGCAATGGTGTCTTAGTTGATGAGACCAATGCGGAAAAGGCGCTGGAATTGACCGCGGCATTAATGGGTGATCCGAGTTGTGAGGTTATCTTTGAGGCTTATGTGCGGCATGGGAGATGTGTAGCGCGGGCTGACATATTGGTTAGAGTTAATGGGAAGTGGGTTGTTGAAGAAGTCAAATCCAGTAAGCGCTTGAAATTGGATTTGAAAGAGGATGCCGCGTATACCGTTATGGTAATGAAAGGTTTTGGAATTGCAATTGAGAGTAGCAAATTGAGATTGGTAAACGATAAGTATCGAGTTGGAACTGAAGACGAGCCATTGTTGAAACCGGCCGATGTAACAAACGAGGTTTTCCAAATAGCGCATGAATTTGAACAAGTTAGACAGGCGATTGAAAACGACATATTGTCAGCGTCTTGTCCGGCTGGCGAATGGAAATATGCTTGCTATAAATGTGATTACTTCGCTCAACACTGCGTAGGTCGCGGCGTGGAATCTCCTATCTTTCAAATACCAAGGCTAGGCGAGAAAAAATTCGACAAGTTATTAGATCTGGGAGTTACTGAAATAGAAGCAGTTCCAGAGGAGTTTGAGCTGTCAGAGCGGCAGCATGGTGTTGTAGAGGTAGTTAAGTCTGGTCAAATACAAGTGCGAACTGGACTTAAAGAAGCTTTGGAAGGATGGTGTGGCCCAATGCATTATCTTGATTTTGAAACAGTGTCGACTTGTATACCTGTGTATTCCGGGCTGGCTCCATATACACAGATACCTACTCAATACTCGCTGCATGTGAGAGATTGGAATGGCAATTTGGATCACTTTGAATATCTTGCTGAAGGGTCGCGAGATTGTAGGAGAGAGTTTGTGGAGAAACTTTTGGCAGATGTGGGGTCCAAAGGTAGTATAGTGGTGTATTCTCACTTTGAGAAGACAACTCTAACTAATACACAAAAATGGTTTGACGATCTAGAAAGTGATATTGAAAATGTTAAGGATCGATTAGTGGATATGGAAAAGCTAGTTAGTAAATTTGTGTATCATCCGGGTTTCAATGGTCGTACTAGCATTAAGGTTGTGTTGCCTGTTCTTGTGCCAGAAATGGATTATTCTGAACTTGAGATATCAAATGGCGATGATGCTTTAGCAATGTTTTATCGTATTGCTAAGGGACAGTTGCATCCTGATAGTGTGGAAAGCACGAGACTAGCTCTTATGGAATACTGCAAATTGGACACTTTAGCTATGGTTAGAATACATGACGTGTTAATAGAACTGGCTAATGAAAATGCTTAAAAAATGAAGTAACTTTAGGGCGCTTCCATTTGGTCGGGCGAACTGGGGTTTGACTTATGGCAGTCTGGTTCGCAACACTGATTAATTATGTACACTAGTAGCAATATTTCTTCTGCTAGTAGCACTATAGCTAAAATGATAACTGTTAAAATTGACACTAGTTCAATCAAGTCAGGATTCCAGGTAAAGAACAGAAATAAGAGTACAAGCGCACTTCCAATGAATGGTAGTTGTGACAGTGTATAGCGTAGCCAGGTGCTGTTCATTTCCTTTTTGCAAAGGAAATGTGCGTATAACATCGCGACTATAAGCGGTATGATTAGTATTATTATTAGCCACAGTATTGGGAATGTTGGTTGTAGTGCGTCCTCCTCGGGAGGGTTTACAGGAATATCCGCCGTTGTTATTGGCCAATTCGGAGTATCCCATTCGATCTTGGCTATTGGTTGATTTATTCCTGCCCAGCGTATATTGTCCGTTATCCTTCTAGAATTACGACGTATCTGCCTTATATTTTCTATCGTATCTTCAAAGGGCTCACGTATTGCGTTTTCTAGCATACGCCAGTCGATCTTTATATTGGGCAATAAAGTTGCCCCACCATTCACTATTTGTGGGGGAGTAAGCGTAGGGATTGATGGAGTGTTTGTGACAAGCGCAGCCGTAGTAGTAGGGGTGTTAGTGTTTATTGATATTGCTGGTGGAGGTAGATTCTGAGTATTGGTTGGCGGTAAAGGTGTTAAGGTGGGTATCGGTGGGAGTACTATATTTGGATTAGGAGTGTTGTTTATATTGGGCGCTACGTTGATATCATCGGGATCGTCTGTTGAGCTTGCGGTCGGAGTAGAAGTCGATGTGTGAGTGAGGGTGTTAATTAGAGTAGAGGTATGC
>CAJWIA010000049.1 GCA_913040765.1 uncultured Anaerolineales bacterium
CAGTAGGTATAATCTCGCCTTTTGATGACAAGAGGCCCTATGCTGTCGTGCAGTTGCGTCGGGATAACTTGGCCGGCACGCTATACAATATAGTTGGATTTCAAACGAATTTGAAGTGGCCTGACCAAAAGGAAGTGTTGCGTATGATACCTGGATTAGGACAGGCTCGATTTGCGAGATATGGAATGATGCATAGAAACACATTTCTCAATGCTCCGACTGTCCTTTCAGAATCGTTACAGAGTCGTGTTCGGCCCAACTTGTTTTTCGCGGGACAGATAACTGGAGTAGAGGGATATGCAGGAAACATTGCTACAGGTTTATTAGCTGGAATAAACGTGACTAGGCTCATGGAAGGTGAACGGCTCTTGGTGTTGCCTAGGACTTCTATGATGGGGGCACTATGTCATTACGTTGCAAATGCAGATTCAGACACTTTCCAGCCTATGAAGGCTAATTTTGGTTTGTTTCCATCACTAGAACCTCCCCGCGACAAAAGAAAATGGTCAAAGCGGGAAAGGTATAGACTTTATTCCGAAAGAGCGCTAGAGACTATTGAAAATTTGCAGACCAAAGTTAAGTGCGATTGACTAGAGTCCTGAAACTGTTTTATTAGCTAAGTAATCTACGACACTGTATAAGGCAGCATTATGGTTAGTATTATTTTGTTTTAACGCTTGTTCGTAAACATCTATTTGTTGTTTGGCGCTAGTTCCCTGTTGAACTATTTGTTGTATATGCTGAACTTCTTTTCTTGAATTTAATTCATCAAGTACAGGGTCTACGATCTCTAGGATTTCTTGGACCAAGCGACTAAAAGCGACTTGTTGACCAATTCCAAAATCAATTAATTTGCCTTGAGTTCCATACCGAACTGCACGCCATTTGTTTTCTGTGATGTGGTACTGACGATATGTTCTCCAGCTCTGATTGTTGCTGCGAAGTTTTAAGAGCGTTGCAACTATTGCTTGTATTAGTGCGGCAATTGCTATGGTATCGTTTATATCCGTACAGATGTCCGCAATACGAATTTCAAGTGTTCCGAATATTGGGTGCGGACGGATATCCCACCAGATTTTTGTTGCATCATATTTGTTGTTGTCACCTTGGTCGAGTGATCCAACCTGGCCCAAAATATCTACATATTGCTCATATTCTCCATGTGATTGAAACGATGGGGGTATACCTGAGCGAGGCATCATTTCAAAAACTACACTTCGGTATGACATAAGACCCGTATTGCGTCCTTGCCAAAATGGTGAACTTGAACTAAGCGCAAGTATATGTGGCAGGAAATATCGCATTTGATTCATGATTTCTATCATGATATCTTGATTCTTGCGGCCCTTTCCAAATCCAACATGGATATGCATTCCGAAGACAAGTAGTTGTTGGGCTACTGACCGAAAATCATCGAGCAATTTGCTGTAGCGGTCTCCCTGCATGATATTCTGATCAGACCATTTAGCAAATGGGTGAGTACTTGCTGCTACAATTATTAAACCGTCCTTTTTGGCTATATCAAGTGCTATTTCTCGCATCCTACTTATCTCATCACGTAACTCGCTTATGTTATTGCAAATGTGGCTAGACATCTCCAGTTGACTTTCCATAAGTTCAGGTTTCAGTCCAGAGGGTGTCATGACACGGTGATCACCTGCTAGGTATTGACTCATGTATGAATGCAAATCACGTGTGACAGGATGAACAATTTGGTATTCTTCTTCAATGCCTAAAGTTAGGGGTATATCTTTGAACATGAGGGTTTAGAATGTTTTTTTAATTTGTAGACTCTCTAGTCTAATTGGAGAGTTCTTGTGTGATATTTTATCATGCTGAGGTAAAATACACTATATGACAAAAATGGCTCTTATTCCGACTTCGATGTCTACCCAAAGAGCGTTATTGGTAGGGGTTGAATTGCGCAGTATCTCATCTATGTTGACTATACATGACTCGCTAAATGAGCTCGAGCAATTGGCTAATACTGGTGGAATGTCCGTTGTTGGACGTATTTGTCAGAAACTTTCTGTTCCAAATACGGCTACATATATTGGCACAGGGAAAATTGTCGAATTGATTGACTTAATAGAAACAACAGCTGCAGATATAGTTTTGTTCGACTCTGAACTATCGCCGCGCCACCAAAGGGAATTAGAAAGAATAGTTGGCGATAACACTCAAATTTTGGATCGCACAGCATTGATTCTCTATATCTTTGCTAATAATGCTAACACCAGAGAGGGTGGGCTGCAGGTAGAGTTAGCACAGTACGAGTATAGATTGCCTAGACTGACTCGACAATGGAAGCATCTTGCAAGACAAGCTGGTGGGGCGTCAGGGCGCACTGGTTCTATAGGCGGTGTTGGCCTGCGTGGACCTGGTGAGAAGCAGCTTGAGGTGGATCGTCGCGAAATTACTAGGCGGATAACAAAATTGAAGAAGGAACTTCAAAAGGTTAGGACGCATCGGTCCCATCATAGGAAAAGGCGCCAGAATTCCAAGGTGTCTGTGGTGGCTATGGTCGGTTACACAAATACAGGCAAATCTACATTACTAAGTAGATTAAGTGATACAGACATTCTAATAGCTAATAGGCTTTTTGCTACACTTGATCCCACTACACGGAGAATTACTTGGCCTGGTGGGCGTTCATTTCTTCTTACTGATACGGTTGGTTTTATTCAGAAATTACCTTCTACAGTGATAGCTGCTTTTAGGGCTACATTGGAGGAAATTGTGGAGGCTGATTTGCTATTACATGTAATCGATGTGACTCATAAGTGCTGTGTTGAACAAGCTCACGTAGTGACGAAGACTCTGGATGACATTGGTGTTTCTAACATACCGATAATAACAGTACTAAATAAAACTGATTTGCTCATTGATATAAAGCTGCCTGACAAAATATATAATTCATTTCCTGATGCTTTGCCAATCTCTGGAATATCGGGTTATGGAATTCCAAAACTTGTCGCTTCTATACAAAAATATCTAAAGGCGTCTACGGTAGAAATGACTGTGAGTTTACCATACAGAAATGGGGATCTTATTTCTGTATTTCACAAGTATGGCATTGCTGTAAATGCTACGCCTGGAGAAGAATCAGTAAAATTAAGTGGGGAGCTACCGGTAAGTGTAGCTCAAAGATTCAGGAAGTATAGATGTCAGTGATTTTTGCTTTATCTGCATTCTATACGCTGCGCAAAAGAAAATAGAATGCTAAACCGCAAACCGCAGTAAAAAGAATATATCGTACAAAACCCAGTAAGCCTCTACCTAGAGCGTAAAATAGATTCATTGCTTTGATAGGTTCAATAGTAGATATATGCCTACTAGGTGTGGTGCTCATATAGGTTCTTTTGGTTGATTTATCCATAATTCCCCATCATATTTTCCTGATACTTAGATTACAACTATTAGCTTCAACGAACAGTATAGGTGCAATTTCTGCGCCACATTTGCAGTTATGTAATTATTACGTTATCTACTGGTAAATAAGAATCCCTGCCTACAAATTGCGTATAGGCATTGTACCAAATCGTGTTACTATACTTCACTGTAGGTAGGTAGATGAATTACAGTCACTCGTCGAATATTTTGTGGTATCCGCGATCTAAATCATCGTCTGTAAGGTGGGCATAGCGTTGCGTTATTGCAATACTTTTGTGCCGGGCCAGTTCTTGAGCTAGTTTGAGATTCCCGCCTGATCCTCTTAGTACGATTGTGACAAAATAATGCCTGAATGAGTGGGGTGTAATTGAGCCGACGAGTGAGGCTCCGAGTGCATATTTTACCCAGCGATTTATTATTTTTCTTGCACCTACAGTTTTGATGGGCAACGTCTTGGAACCACATCCCAAGTCGTGGCGAGCAAAAATAGGAAGGCTGGTCAGTGCACGGCCAGTTATTCCATCCCTAGATGCTCGGGCTGTGAGATAGTCGACTATGGCTTGATGAGATCGGCCTGAAAATCGGACTATGCTTTCGCGTCCGCCCTTAATGATCACCACTGCCTGGCGCTCGTTGCGATCATACTGACCCCGAGTAAGACTGCAAGCTTCACTTATGCGTAATCCGGTATCCGATAATGTTAGTATGAAGGCTTTGTCACGTAGTATTCTGAGTTTGGCTAGGTCGTCATCTTGTGGCAATCTTGCTGCGTTAATTACCGCTTGTATTAATTTTTCAATATTTTCGCGTGGGAATTGAGGTAATTTTAGTGGTACCCTTCGTTGTCTACGCCTTATAAGAGCTCTTACTCTTGGTAAGTTAAGTTCAAGTTCGTACTCGGACGCTAAAAACTCATAAAAACCGACCACTGCTGTTAGATAAAGTTGTTCCGTAGCTGGAGAGTAATTACGTAATTCATCAATAAAATCAATTATCCATGATTCACTACATGATGTAATTGTTGTAGTGTCTGTGTCAATTTTACTTTCAGTAAGTAAAGCAATGAACTTTGTTATAGCCTGGCTGTATGATCGAGCGGTATTCTGACTACGACTTTCTGATATAACGCGGTTATACTGGTTTATGGCGTGTTTTAGTGAGATTTCATTGTTATTATGTTTCATAGTATGGTAGTTATAATAACACTTATCACTACCGTAAGCAAGTCACTCACACACCTTATGTGCTTTGTGCATGCAAAAGCAGTATTGATACTAAGTGTCAGTAGAAGTATGTAATTTTCGTGCCATTGCCAAAGCTGCATCGCGGTCGCGCACTTCACCAGCAGCTTGTGCTTCAGTTATTTGTTGTAGTATTGCTCCAATCTCTTGTCCAGGCTTATATCCAACTTCCTGTATAAGATCATTTCCATTGATAATGTCTTTCGGTCGGATAAGCTGGTCATATCGATCGAAATAGCCGTCTAAAAGAGCAAACATAGCAGCCAGTTTTCTCTCCCATAGTTCATGTGGTATTTGTGGGCCATATTTTGATATGATTTCAGCTAGTGCTAACAAACCCATTTCGATTGCTACAGTGCTGTTCTTTCGAAAATATGTGTGTATAGCTCGAGCTTTGCTAGACGAAAGACTATCCGGTTGTGTAGATTTGTGCCTTCTAAGAAGGCTATCCTCTGCAATTGATAGTCTTTCTGGAAGTGCTTCTATTATTATCATTGCAGATATCATTGCGCATTCCGACTTACTTAGTTTTAACAGATTAACTAGCTTTTTGCGCTCGGATGATAATGATAGTGAGCGCAAAAGAATTGCTACATACATTAGTTGATAGCGTTGTCTTCTATTGCTCTTGTCAGAAACTGTTTCCGATAGGTACTTTTCCAATTCTGGTCTAAATTGCCCCACTGTTGATGCGAATAAACCCAGTGTGTATTCACAGGCAGCATCAGGTGTTTTCCTCGGTAAAATTATTGCTACTAACGATTCGAGAGCACGCAACTTAGACAAAGCTTGCTCTATACTATTGTTATCCCAGTCGACAAGAATATAACCCATCATATTTAAGTGAGACAACAAATGGATTGCTTGTACTGGGCTCTTACTAGCTAGGCATCGCATGAACTCATCGCGCACACGTTCTGTCGAAACTTGGCTCAATTTTTCAACGTGTTTGCGAATTGCTGTTCTCGTGTTGCGTTTAATTATGAAGTCCGTCTGTACTGCTATTCTTATAGCTCGTATTAGTCTTATTGGATCATCCGCAAAAGAATGTTCAGATACCATACGTATCTGCTTTTTATGAATGTGTTCGAGACCTCTCGTAGGATCGACGATCTGTTTTGGGTTTTGGCAGCGTATGGCCATTGCGTTAATGGTGAAATCTCTTGCCAACATATCTGCTTCAATGCCATTGGAATGCAAGCGCGATATGTCAATCACAGTTCTAGCTTGGTCCCGGAGCAGTACACGCCCCACTCCTCTTTTAGCATCAAGTGTGAAATAGTCGGCATTTAGCTTGTCAGCAACATGCCGTGCGCATGCAAGGGCATTTCCCTGAATGATAAAATCTAAATCATCAACTGGATGATTTAGTATTGTTGACCGTATAACTCCGCCTACCACCCATATATTAGCAAAGTCCTCCTTTGTTAATACTTTGCAAACTTGGTGATATATCTCTGGAAATTGTATATCAGTTGGTATCGATGTTCGAGGGTTCATTAACGGCAGTATATGTTTGGTTTCTATTGTGTTGGAATATATCAGATTTCTTGTTATGTGCGTGCTACACCAATGTACGGTAGATTTCGCCAGTGACCATTTTCATCATCGAGGCCATACCCTACGACAAATTTATCAGGAATGTGAAACCCTACATAGTCGATATTTACGTCAACCTCACGCCGTTCGTGTTTGTCTAAAAGTGTGCAAACACGTAAGCTTTTTGGAGAACGACTGTTAAGTAATTCGAGTACTTGAGTTAGTGTGTAACCAGTATCTACAATGTCTTCAACCAAGAGTACATTCATGTGTTCGATGTCCGTAAGTAGATCCATTGTAATCCGTACTCGTCCCTCCGACTTTGTTCTCCCATCTGTATATGATGAAACTGCCATGAAATCAATGAGATGAGGTACTGGAATCTGTCGCATTAAGTCAGTTAGAAAGACTACCCCACCCCTTAAAATACAGACTAACAGGAATTCCTTATTTTTATAATCTCTTGTAATTTCACTAGCTAATTCAGTAATACGTCTTTGCAGAGTTCTAGAGTCAATTAATGTATCAATGTTATTGTTAGTGATCGTGTCTAATAGTGGATTGTCCATTTTTATAGATAATCGATATAACCTAGGCAGTTTTGTGTGGCACATCATGATGTATACGACATCGTGCCTCGTAACTTTCACTTCCACCAACTACAACAGTGGGCTCTTCAAAATATGCTGGACGGCCATCTATCATTCGTTGGGTCCGAGATGCATCCTTTCCACATACAACGCATATGGCATGTAGCTTACTAACCTGTTCAGCTAGAGATAAGATGATTGGCATTGGACCAAAAGGGTCGCCGCGAAAATCTTGATCAAGACCTGCTACTATGACTCGGATGCCTTTGTCTGCCAATATGGTACATACTTTGGCAAGTTCTTCATCAAAGAATTGTGCCTCATCTACTGCTACAACAGTGGTTTCGTCGTTTAGTGTTTCTATAATTTCTGCACTATTTTCTACCGGTGTTGCCGTGAAATTGGCCCCTGCATGCGATGTTACTTTGTTTGTCCCATATCGATGATCAAGCTTAGGTTTGAAAACTTGAACATGCTGTTTAGCTATAGTGGCACGTCGAATGCGTCGCAAAAGTTCCTCTGTCTTACCACTAAACATGGATCCGGTAACTACTTCAATCCATCCATTGGTATCAGTTATATTAGTGTTCATTGTACGTAACTTTAATCTACTAACATTGTTAAGTTATATGGCGATTATACAGTAACACTGTCATCAAAGTAATGTATAATGTCATGGTTGTTGGAACTGTCTTAATATTAGGAGGGAGAGGATGGCATCAGTAACATACCAAAACGTCACGAAGGATTTTGGAGAAGTTATAGCAGTAAATGATCTTTCAATCCATGTCGAGGATCAGGAGTTTCTCGTATTAGTTGGTCCTTCAGGTTGTGGTAAAACCACTGCTCTGAGACTTTTGGCAGGGCTTGAAGAAACAACGGATGGAATTATTTCAATTGGAGATAGAGTTGTCAATGAGGTAGCTCCAAAAGATCGTGATATCGCGATGGTGTTTCAATCATATGCATTATATCCACACATGAGCGTGTTTGATAACATGGCTTTTGGTCTAAAGCTTCGTAAAGTGCCTAAACCGGAGATCAAGAAAAGAGTAACCGATGCAGCTGAGATCTTAGGTATTGAGATGTTAATGAAGCGTAAGCCTAAACAATTATCAGGTGGCCAACGTCAACGAGTTGCTGTGGGGCGTGCAATTGTTCGTGACCCGGCAGTTTTCTTGTTTGATGAGCCACTATCTAATCTTGATGCAAAATTAAGAGTTCAAACTAGAGCAGAAATATCAAAACTACATCAAAGACTGCAATCTACTTTTATTTATGTGACCCATGATCAAGTAGAAGCCATGACAATGGCAACACGAATAGCAGTGATGAGTGATGGTATATTACAGCAGATTGATGATCCGCAGACACTTTATGACAAACCAACCAATATATTTGTTGCAGGCTTCATTGGATCACCAAGTATGAATTTTGGTGAAGCCAAGATTTCCAAAATGAATGGCGACATAATAGTTGACACTGGTGACACTGCATTGCCCGTGCCTAGCAAACTAAAAGATGTATATGCAAATCACATAGGCAAGGAAGTTGTGTATGGCATTCGTCCGGAAGATATACATGATCCTAAATTTACTCCACCTGGTGTAACTAGCCAGTCGTTAATTGAAGCCAAAGTTGATGTTATGGAGATGATGGGTAATGAGGTTTTCTTATATCTGAAAGTTAATGATAAGACCATGATTGCGAGAGTGGATCCCCGTACTGACTATAAGGTTGGAGATACTGTGCAGGTATCTGGTAATACAGATAATTTGCATATCTTTGATAAATCCACTGAGACAGCATTAGTCTAATTTGAAACTAAATTTTGAGTTGGAACATTTAAGGGTAGGCAATAGCCTACCCTTAACTTTAAATTAAATAAATATCAATATGAGTCTAATTGATTCGTTGACAAAAACAAATAATACAAAAATAATAATGTTAGTTTTGGATGGTCTTGGCGGACTGCCTGATCATCCAAATAGTCAGACTGAGTTAGAACAAGCTGCTACCCCACATT
>CAJWIA010000050.1 GCA_913040765.1 uncultured Anaerolineales bacterium
TTACAACCGTTTAAGTTGGTGTCTAGAGATTTCCAAGAACATAACAGTATTGTAAAAGTTGATGGAATTGAATTTGGTACTAAAGGCATTGTAATTATTGCAGGCCCCTGCTCAGTAGAAGATCGAAGCCAATTGCTAGAAAGTGCGCATGCAGTGAAAGAGGCAGGCGCACAGGCATTGCGTGGTGGAGCATTCAAACCACGAAGTTCTCCATATAGTTTCCAAGGACTTGGAGAAGAAGGGCTCCAAATCCTTGCTGAAGCACGCGAGCAGACTGGTCTGCCAGTTGTAACAGAGATAATGACACCAGAACAGTTGCCATTGATAAGCGAATACGCAGACATGCTGCAAATTGGCGCACGCAACATGCAAAATTATGCATTACTTAAAACAGTAGGGCGTAGTACTCTTCCTGTACTGCTTAAAAGAGGGATGATGGCTACATTGGAAGAACTATTGATGAGTGCAGAATACATTCTGGCAGAGGGGAATCGCAATGTGATACTTTGCGAGCGTGGTATACGCACTTTCGAAAAATACACTCGGAATACGACGGATATTAACGCTGTACCTGTTCTGAAAAGTCTTACACATCTTCCAGTAATTCTTGATCCAAGTCATGGAGTAGGGAAATGGAATTTTGTCACACCTGTTGCACTTGCTGGAATAGCTGCGGGAGCCGATGGTCTCATCATTGAAGTACATCCAAATCCAGAGCAGGCATTATCAGATGGAGGACAGAGTTTGCTACCTGAAAGATTCGCCGACCTAGTACTAAAAACCCGTGCAATAGCTACGACAATTGGAAGAAAATAGCTATTAGTAAGAACAATCACAATGAATAAATCCGTGGATTGGCTATCAGATAGTCACATAACCATTGTAGGTTTGGGGCTAATGGGAGGTTCATTGGCAATGGCTCTACAGGGAAAATGCGCTGGAATTACAGCAGTCGAAATTGATTCGCATACTCGGCGCATGGGATTAGAAAGAGGATTGGTTGAGCATGCTACAGAAAGTCTAGTTGATGGTTTAAAGTACGCAGATGTACTAATTCTAGCCACACCTGTACGGACAATACTAGAAACATTAATGGAGCTTAACGAGCTTTCTGAGGATCCAGATAAGACAGTACTAGTACTAGACTTAGGTTCTACAAAAACAGAGGTAACTTCTGCTATGACGTTACTGCCAAATAACTTGACTGGAATAGGTGGACACCCAATGTGTGGTAAAGAGACTGGTGGACTCGAACATGCAGACGCATCATTATATCAAAACGCAGTTTTCGTATTAACTCCCACAAACAATACGGATAACAATATGCTGGATCTGGCACGACAAATCATATCTGCGGTTGGCTCTATCGCCATTGAGATGGATGCAGAAAGACATGACAAATTGACAGCATTAACTAGTCATTTACCTTACCTCTTAGCCTGCAGCTTAGTAGCAGCTGTAAACTCAGAGGGAGACATTGATCCAACAATTTGGAAAATGGTTTCCAGCGGTTTTAAGGATACTACTCGAGTCGCCTCTAGTGATGTACAAATGATTATCGATATCCTGGAGACTAATAAAGACGCAATCAAAAACGCATTGCATCAACAACGCATTGCAATGGATAGGTTGGAAATTGCTCTTGACGGAGATTTGCAATCCCTGCAAACATCGCTAAGTAATATCCGAGCCGTCAGAAATTATCATTTTCCTGGCCCGCCATCAGGTTAGTCATGAAAGTAAAAGGTCCTACTACCCCACTATTAGGAGAGGTACGGCTACCAGGAGACAAATCTATCTCTCATCGTGCTCTATTGCATGCTGCACTAAGTCCAGAAGAATCACGTCTCAACAACATTCTACGCGCTGGTGTAACAACATCCATGATTGATTGTCTGCGTGAATTAGGTGTTCAGATTAAAGAAAAGGATGGCGATTTAATTGTACGTGGTGGAAAGTGGATACAACCAAACAAACCTCTGAATTGTGGTAATTCTGCTACTACTATGCGACTACTGATGGGTGCTTTAGCAGGACAACCTATAACTGCTGAACTAACTGGCACACAAGGTTTGCAGCGCCGACCGATGGGAAGAGTGGCACGACCACTCCGTGAAATGGGTGCTTCAATTTCTGCTGATAACGCACCTCTAGTAATTAGAGGAGGAAACTTACATGGAATTATTCATCACCCAAAGGTAGCATCTGCGCAAGTGAAGGCCGCATTGCTGTTAGCTGCACTGCAAGCCACAGGAGAAAGTACCATTCACCAACCTGGCCCATCACGCGATCACTCCGAACGAATGCTTCGTGAGCTTGGCATAAAGTTAAACACAGACAAACACAAAGTAACAATCCAACCTAGCGATAAATCGCTGGCAGCCACTAAAATATCTGTTCCTGGAGATTGCTCCAGCGCAGCATTTCTTATAGCATCTGCCATCTTAATACCTGAAAGCAAGCTAACATTGCATGATGTGGGAATAAACCCAACACGCACTGGCATACTTGACGTTCTAACCAAAATGGGGGCGGACATCTCTATTATGAATAATGGCGAATCTGGTGGTGAACCCATAGCCAACATAATTGTGAGCCATACTAATATCAAATCAACTGCTATACAGGGTGAAACAGTTGTACGTATGATTGATGAATTTCCCATATTCACCGTAATTGCTACCCAGTCTGAGGGTACGACCACTGTAAAAGATGCTGCGGAATTACGTATTAAGGAATCTGATCGTATTTCTTCCTTGCTTGGCGAACTACGCAAAATGGGTGTCGAATTTTCAGAACGCACAGATGGTTACACAATTGTAGGTCCCCAGGTTCTAAATCCAGCACAATTAGAAAGTCACGGTGACCATCGTATGGCTATGTCGTTAGCTATAGCTGGGATGATTACCCGAGGATGTACCGAAATAATGCAGTCGGAAGTAGTAGATGAATCGTTCCCGGAGTTTATAAAAACCTTTAGTCAATTAGGGGCAAACATAAGCTGACAATGAAAACGCTAGCCTTGCTTGGACATCCAATTTCACATAGCGTATCTCCCGTTATGCACAATGCAGCTGCTTCAGCACTTGGGCTGAATTATCAGTATGTTGCTCAAGATATAAGTCCTGATCTACTAAGTGATGCAATATCTAATTTACGAATCGGCAAATGGGTTGGTGCAAACGTGACAATACCCCACAAAAAAGCAGTCATACCATTGATTGATGAATTGGGGGATACAGCCAAAGCAGTAGGGGCAGTCAATACTCTAATTCGGGTTGATAATCAGATACATGGAGAAAACACTGACATTGAAGGATTTCTTATGGAGATCGACTCTCTCGAAATCAATCTAACCAATCGCCCTGCTCTGATACTTGGTACAGGTGGTTCAGCACGAGCCGTAGCTTTCGCACTACTTCAGCGTGCTGCGGAGGTAAGGTTGCTTGGAAGAAATATACAGGCAGGAACACAAATTGCGCATGACCTTCAGCAAATTACTGGTGGGGATATACTAAGATTTGACTGGAACCCCACTGATCTTAGACAAGCATCACAAGATTGTGCCTTAGTAGTCAATTGCACACCAATTGGAATGGTTCCAAATGCAAACAATACTCCTTGGTTTACAACTGTACCTTTTCCACCCAAAACATTTGTCTATGACCTAGTCTATAATCCTAGAGAGACTATGTTGGTAAAACAAGCACGTTCAAACGGAATACAAGCTCACTCAGGATTAGGAATGCTAGTACGACAAGGAGCACTTTCATTTACATTATGGACAGGTCATAAGCCACCAATAACGGTTATGCTAGAAGCCGCGGAGAGGGAATTAAATGATTAGATTACTGACCGCAGGCGAATCCCATGGCCCCGCTGTCACCGCTATACTGGAAGGGATTCCAGCGGGACTACGACTCGCACCAGACGACATCAACCATCAGCTAGCCCGACGCCAGAAAGGGTTTGGAAGCGGCGGAAGAATGAAAATCGAAAAGGATCAGGTGCAAATACTAGGCGGGGTTATGAGTGGAAGCACTGTTGGTTCCCCAATCAGTTTGCAGATCCACAATCTCGATCATGTCAAATGGAAAGATAAGGCAGTTCCCGCCCTGACCACACCACGTCCAGGACATGCCGACCTAACTGGCGCAATCAAGTACGGCTATAGCGACTTACGCTATAGCCTCGAACGAGCCTCAGCTCGAGAGACCACAGCAAGAGTAGCAGCTGCTGCCATATGCAGAAAACTGCTGGGTGAATTTGGTATAAAAATAGGGAGCTATGTCACAGAGATAGGTAGCATTCAGGCGCAAGTGGAAGATATTCCGATAGAGCAACGAATTTCCCTTTCCGAAGAGTCAGATGTACGTTGTCCAGACCACAAAGTATCCGAGAAGATGCGGCAACATATCAGGCAGATTATGCAAGATAAAGACACATTGGGAGGAGTGTTCGAAGTTGTTGCGCTAAATGTACCTCCAGGTCTAGGTTCATACGTACATTGGGACCGCAAAATCGAGGCTATCTTAGCCAAAGCTATGCTGAGCATTCACGCCATAAAGGGTGTAGAGATAGGTCCAGCCTTTGATAACTCACGCAAGCGTGGTACTGAAGTGCACGATGAAATTATTCTAGAGGGAGACTCAATTACACGAAATACTAACAGAGCTGGAGGCACAGAAGGAGGAGTCACCACGGGACAACCATTAGTATTGCGAGCAGCAATGAAACCAATTAGCACCACACTAAACCCATTGCAGACAGTTGATTTAGCTACTGGAAAACCTGGTCCAACTACGTACGAAAGATCGGATTTCTGTGCAGTACCACGAGCCGCAGTAGTGGGCGAAGCTATGGTAGCATTTGTGCTTGCAGATGAACTATTGCGCAAAATAGGCGGAGATTCATTGGATGAGATGCATCCAAGATTTAACACTCTCCCACGAGCATCTTTGAATGACATCACAATAGATGACGAACCCACTATATTTTGGTGATGGTTTACGTAGCTTTGTCAAGATTCGATAATACACAATACTTATAGTCTAAACTTGAACATATTAATATTACATCTGATATAGATTGCATATGAATCTAATACTTGCAGGACCTCCAGGAACAGGTAAAACCACTCTAGGAAGACTATGTGCCAAGTTGCTAGGATACACTTTAGTAGACACAGATGAAGAAATCTCTAAGCAAACTGGCAAATCTATAGCTGAAATTTTTATCACCCAAGGTGAAGATGTTTTCCGAGATATTGAGAGCAATACTCTTGCGAAGATAACTAAATATAAAAACAGTGTAATATCTCTTGGAGGTGGAACTCTACTATCAGATATCAATAGATCTATTGCTCAAGATCATGGGGTTTTGATTTGTCTGAGAGCTTCTGAGTCCAATATCGAGGCACGTCTAGCAAACAATGATGAAAGACCTTTACTGCAAAGCAATCAGGAAAACTCGTCATCAATTAGAGTTTTACTAGCTCAACGTAAGACACATTATGACTCTTTCGACTTACAATTAAAAACTGATGATACTAAGCCTGACGTGCTGGCAGAACATATTGTCGACAAACTAATGCCATGGCACCATACAATTACAACCAATACTGGTGGTTACCCTCTAATCTTAGGAGTCAAAGCACTGACCTACCTTACGTCAATGCTCAACAACCATGGGCTTCCTAAACCTAATCTCATAATTAGTGATACTAATATCGCTCCACTTTGGAGTAACAAATTGGGTCAGCAGTTATCAATCCCAGTACTTTCCATCCCTGATGGAGAATCTCACAAAACACTTAAAACAGTCCACAACATTTATGATCAGTTCCTGCTACATGATTTAGACCGAAGTAGTCTTGTATTAGTTGTAGGTGGAGGTGTAGTAGGTGATATAACTGGGTTTGCAGCTGCAACTTATATGCGTGGCATACGCTGGGTCAATATTCCCACTACTCTGCTGTCCATGATTGATGCTAGCATAGGAGGTAAAGTCGGAGTGGATCTTCCACAAGGCAAAAATATGATTGGCGCTTTCCATCCGCCTGAAATGGTGCTTGCAGACCCAGAAACACTAACTACATTGCCAGATAATGAGTATAAGGCGGGATTAGCTGAGGTAATAAAGCATGGCATAATAGCTGATGCAGAACTATTTTCATTAGTAAACTCAAAGTCATTACCTTTGTCAAGAGATTTGCTACAAAAAGCCTTAGAAGTCAAAATCAATATAATCCAACAGGATCCATTTGAACGTAACGAACGCGCTAAACTCAATTTAGGACATACTATTGGACATGGTGTCGAAGCAGCTAGCAACTATAGGCTGCGCCACGGAGAAGCCATAGCAATAGGTTTGTATGGAGAGGCACTATTGGCCGAACAAATTGGAATAGCCGA
Organism: uncultured Anaerolineales bacterium; assembly: GCA_913040765.1. GTDB lineage: Bacteria > Chloroflexota > Anaerolineae > Anaerolineales > UBA11657 > UBA11657. The sequence continues at coordinate 6,414 of CAJWIA010000050.1, forward strand.
TTCTGGTCTTTCATCTAAAATAGAAAAAAAATTGGCTTCTCTAGATTTGCCTACCAAGTGTCCCGGACTGAGCACAATACAAATAAAACAACTAATGTCCACTGACAAAAAGAAAAAATCTGGCAATCTTTACTTCACTTTGCCAACCAGCATTGGTGCAGTAGAATATGGTGTGCAGGTAGAAGACAACATATTGACAAAAACTATCGAAAGACTCACTGAATAAAAGATAGATGAGGATACAAAACAATGCTTAATGTACTTGTATTACATGGTCCTAATTTGAATTTACTTGGTACACGCGAGCCAGATGTCTACGGTAACGACACTCTAGCTGACATCGACTCTCAATTAACCGCACTAGCTGAAGAGCTGAAAATCACAATCCGTATTAAGCAATCTAACAGCGAAGAAGTGCTAATTGAGTCACTACACTCTTCCCGTGAGTGGGCAAATGGAGTATTGTTCAATCCTGGTGCTTTCACTCATACATCGGTAGCTCTACGGGACGCTATTGCAGCGATAGACATCCCAGTTGTGGAAGTACATTTGTCCAACATTCATGCTCGCGAATCGTTCAGAAGAGAGTCTTTGTTGGCACCGGTCTGTTTGGGAAGCATATCTGGGTTTGGTTCACAATCATACATGCTAGGGTTGCGGTCACTAATAAAATATGTGGTACACTGATATCATAAGTGCCGGATGACTGTCGTCTTAATAACATCTACGTAGTCTTATTCAATCTACGCTCACTCGAGAAATAGGCTTACTCAAGTTGTTGGTATGACATAGATATTCACCAATATATTGTTGACAATCGAATGCGAATTGCATCAATGAAGTTATCTTTGGCTGTCACAAGTATTTATCTAGATACATAAATAGAGAAAATAATGAGTGTCGATATTAATCACAAAAATGACAGGCTAACACCTGTCTATACTAGTATAGCGCGCGGTGCTTGTGGAATAGGTTTTGTGGCCAGTACTAATAGGCAAGCAAGCCAAGAAATACTCCAGATGGGTCTACTTGGATTATCTAACTTACAGCACCGTGGCGGACTAGATGCTGACCACAAAACCGGTGACGGTGCAGGTATTCTAACTCCAATACCTAAGAGTTTCTTCACACGCGAATTGAAACGCTTAACTGACAAAACAATCTCAGGAAACAGACTTGCTATAGGAGTATTCTTTCTACGCCCAGCATCTGAAAACGTAGCTAAGAAAATAATTGAGGACACCCTAATTAATCAAGGGATTCGACTAGAGACATGGCGAAGACCACCTATCAAACTAGATGTTTTAGGACCACAAGCTCGTGCTCGTATTCCTCTCATTCACCAAATTATTCTATCTAGACCAAAGAATGTTAGTCCGAATCAGTTTGAACAGAAACTGTATCTGGCGCGCAAAGCAATAGAGAAAGAATTTGCTAAGAACAACTGCCCAGATTACGTTGTCTGCCTATCAGGTTATACCATCGTATACAAAGGACTGATTCACGGCCCTCAACTCAACAAATTCTACTGCGACCTTTCCGAAAAAACTTTTGCGGTCTCATCAGTAGTTTTTCACCAACGTTATAGTACAAACACTACACCTTCGTGGGAGCGAGCACAACCACTGCGACTACTTTGCCATAATGGCGAAATAAACACCATCCAAGGTAACATTGCTTGGGTCCAGGCTCGTACTCCACTCATGAAGTCCGATACGAATATTAACCCAAAATCAGTTTCGCCAATCATTAACCTAAAAGGAAGCGATTCAGGCATGTTGGATAACTATGTAGAATTACTGCATCACAGCGGACGTGATTTACGACACGTATTAGCTATGACAATACCAATTGCCTGGGAACATCGAAGCGATTTGCCTCCAAAAGTGCGAGACTTCTACTCCTACCATTCCAATATACAAGAACCTTGGGATGGTCCTGCTGCAGTTGTTTTTAGTAATGGCAATCTAGTAGGTGCAACTCTCGACCGGAACGGTCTTCGACCATTACGCTATGCAGAAAGCCATTCTGGAATAATCTACGCTTCCTCGGAAATTGGCGCTATTCCCATCTCTGGTAAAGAATTAAAGTACATTGGCAAATTAGGTCCAGGCCAAATGATAGCCATTGATGTAAGTACTGGTAACGTACAGTTAGATTCGCAAATAAAATCAAATCTAGCAGCTGCAAAACCTTATGGCAAATGGACATCACCTGGCTCGTCTGCAATAGACAAGACCCTCCAAAAAACAAAAGAACTATACGATGAGTCAATCTACCATGTTGATAAAAAATGGCTAG
>CAJWIA010000051.1 GCA_913040765.1 uncultured Anaerolineales bacterium
CCGCAAAAGTACTCACCCATATTCGCTGCCATATGGATGATGCAAAAGTCGCCCTTGACACTGGGGTGGATGGAATTGATGTTGTCATAGGTACGAGCTCATACCTGCGCGATTTCAGCCACGGAAAATCGATCGAAGAGATTATAGACATCGCGCAATCCGTTTTAACGTATATAAGGGAGCAAAATCCGTCTTTAGAACTGCGGTTTTCCACAGAAGATTCATTCCGCAGCACAGAAGATGATCTGATAAATGTCTATCAAGCAGTCGACCGATTAGAAGTGGTAAATAGATTCGGTATAGCTGATACAGTAGGAGTAGCGACACCCCACTCGGTATACAATCTCGTGAGTACTCTTAGAAATATCACCGACGCCGATATAGAGTTTCATGGCCACAATGACACAGGTTGTGCAGTTGCAAACAGTCATTCTGCATTGACGGCAGGAGCTACTCATATTGATACAACAGTTTTAGGCATTGGCGAACGTAATGGAATTACTTCATTAGAAGGTCTTATAGCACGCCTATACGCAATTAACCCTGGCCACATACGTAATAAATACAACCTACATCAGCTTCACGAACTAAATCAGATAGTTGCGGATAAAGTGGAAATTGAAATACCGTTTAATCATTACATAACGGGATTAACTGCGTTTACCCACAAAGCTGGAATACATGCAAAGGCTATACTAAACAATCCTGAGACCTATGAGATTCTTAATCCCAATGACTTTGGTCTTACACGCTACATTTCAATCGCACACAAGCTTACCGGTTGGAATGCACTACAAGATCGGGCATCACAATTGGGCATCAAAATAAACCCTAACAATTTGAAGGCTGTGACGCACCATGTCAAAGCAATGGCTGATCACAAAAGAATCACGCTAAGTGATGTTGACGAACTACTCCATCAGTGGGCAGATAACAACTATGACTTAGACAAAACTGAAGGTAGCAGTAAAAAAACAAGCAATACAAATAGGCAAGCTCATAATTAGCTATGTCTATACAAACATTTGCACAAAAAGCACTGGCCAAGGCTGCTGGATTACAAAATGTTAGTATTGGCAGTACAGTGGATGCCCGTCCGGACAAAATACTGTCTCATGATAATACTGCAGCCATTTCAACAATATTCAACCAGTTTGGGCTAGAAAATGTGCTGCAGCCTGAAAAACTTGTAGTAACACTAGATCATGCTGCACCACCTCCTACACCAATACATGCTCGCAATCATGCTGAGGTTAGGAAATTCGTGGCTAGGCATAATATAGAACATTTCTTTGAGGTAGGACGAGGCATATGCCATCAGGTGATCAGCGAAGAAGCCTTGATTTTACCTGGCCAACTTATTATAGGTGCTGATAGCCATACCACTCATTTTGGTTGGCTTGGAGCATTTGGCGCAGGAGTAGGTCGAACAGAGATAGCAGCTCTTTGGGCAACTGGAGAACTGTGGATGCGAGTACCAAATAGCATATTAGTGAAACTAACAGGTCAGCTCAACTCAAGTGTGACAACTAAGGACCTATGCTTGCATCTTATAGGACAAGTAAGTTCTGATGGTGGACTATATGCTTCTATTGAATTTTGCGGAGAGTCCATATCTGAACTCAGTATTGACAGTCGCACTGTAATCCCTAATATGATGGCTGAATTGGGAGCAAAAAATGCGTATTTGCCACCTGACAAACAGGTTTTTGAATGGCTAGCAAACAAACTAAAACATAGATTGAGTGTAGAAGCTATAAGTAAATTAGCTATCTATCCTGACATAGGAGCAACTTACTCAGAAGTGATCGAGATTGACCTTGAAAAATTGGAGCCACAAGTTTCAGTTCCCCACCAGGTTGACAATGTGCAACCAATTTCAGTAGTTGCTGGGAAACAAGTCGATCAGGTATTCATAGGAACTTGCACTAACGGTAGACTAGAGGATATTTCAATCGCTGCTGAAATACTAAGGGGTCAAAAAATCGCAACGGGCACTCGGATGATAATTATCCCCGCATCGAGCCAAGTTTTACGTTCTGCTATCGATTTAGGTTATATATCTATCTTGCTTGAGGCCGGTGCTACACTGGGCACTCCAGGCTGCGGACCATGCATGGGAAACCATCTAGGCATACCCGCCGCTGGTGAAATATGTATGTCTACAGGTAATCGCAACTTCCGTGGCCGGATGGGAGAACCCGATGCCGAAATCTACCTGGCTAGTCCTGCAGTTGCTGCAGCAACTGCATTAACTGGAACAATCACTGACCCTAGAAGTCTGGAGGTGTCATGAATTTTTCTGGCCAAATATGGAAATATGGTAATGACATTAACACCGACGTTATTTTTCCAGGCAAATACACGTATACACTACGTGATCCCAAAGAAATGGGTAAACATGCACTAGAGGATCTTGATCCAGAATTTGCTAGCAATGTACAGATCGGGGACATAATTTTTGCTGGTAAAAATTTTGGGAATGGAAGCTCCCGTGAACAAGCCGTGGTCTGTCTCAAAGCAGCTGGAGTGTCAGCAGTCGTTGCAATTAGTTTTGCGCGAATATGGTACCGCAATGCAATCAATAACGGGCTTCCAGCGATTATATGTCCAGAGGCAGTGAAAGCAGCTGTACATGGTAAGCACGCAACAGTAAACATAGGGGGCCAAGTCATAAATATGCAAGATCAGACTTATAGTTTTCCTCCATTTTCAGAGACAGCCACCGAGATACTAAAATATGGCAGCTTAATTGGCTATATACAAAATAAGCTTGCAGATATTGGAGACTGAAAAGTAGCATCATGACTATTAATACAATATGCCTGTTGCCTGGAGATGGAATAGGATTAGAGGTAATTCCAATAGCCACCAAAATACTTGAGGTATTAGATGTGGATCTAATGACGGAAAGCCATCCCATTGGATGGAAATGTTTTAATGAAACTGGTACAGCATTGCCTAAAAGCACTCTGGATGCGGTAATTCATTCCGGCGTAGCTCTTTTTGGAGCAACAAGCTCACCCACTGGTGGAGCTCCTGGATATAGTAGTCCAATTATTGATTTGCGTCAGCAATTAAACCTGTACGCGAATGTACGTCCTGCACAATCTCTCCCCGTACCATCTTCTCGTCAAAACATAGATTTACTCATTATAAGAGAAAACACTGAAGGTCTTTATATTCGCTCAGAACATTGGCAAGATCAAGACACAGTTATAGCTGAAAGAAAAATTACACGTGCAGGAAGTGAACGTGTGGCTAGAATAGCAGCAAAATATGCACTGCAACGTAAAGGTTTACTTACCATAGCACATAAATCCAACGTTCTCGCTTTGTCTGATGGTCTTTTCCTGCAAGTAGTAAGAGATACAGCCAAAAGTTACGCACCTCACATAGAAATAAGGGAACAGTTGGTTGATTCGCTAGCTCATGACCTCATAACTCAACCGGAAAGCTATGACGTAATTGTGACTCCAAACATGTATGGGGATATTATTTCTGACCTCACCAGTGCACTTGTAGGAGGACTAGGAGTGGCACCCTCTGCTAACATTGGTGATAACTACACAATTTATGAGCCAGTTCATGGATCCGCGCCAGATATAGTAGGCAAGAATTTAGCAAACCCCACAGCTACTATACTGAGCCTAGCTATGATGTTAGAAGACTTAGGTTATGACAATGCTTCAAATCGACTAAACACCGAACTTAATAACACTCTGGCAGCAGGAATATACACTCCCGATTTGGGAGGAAGTGCAACTACAGAGACAATGCTTGCCAGCATTTTGGAGAAGTTAACCAAGTGAATTCAAAAGAACTACTTGTTGGATTACTAAAACATTACAGCCCAACCGAATCTGAGAGTACTGCTGTTAACTATCTAACAAATTGGATGAATGATGCAGGTTTCGAAACTCAGATTGACAATTCAGGCAACGCTATAGGAAAAATAGGTACTGGTCCGATATCTATTATGCTATTGGGTCATATTGATACAGCACCAGGAGAAATACCAGTTAGACAGGAAGGAGACTTAATCTACGGACGCGGAGCAGTAGATGCTAAAGGACCTCTCGCTGCATTTGCTGCAGCAGCAAGCTTGGGAGCAATCCCTGGTGCAACAATTACAGTGATTGGCGCTGTAGGAGAGGAAGGAGATTCTAGAGGTGCATTATATGTACTCGACAATTTCGATAGGCCTGACTTTTTATTAATCGGAGAACCTAGTCGATGGAATAGAATAACTCTTGGTTATAAAGGATCGATAAGCTATACACTTTCAGTAGAAATACCGATCACACATCCCGCAAGCAATACAGCTAATGCATGCGGGATACTAATCTCTAATTGGGAATCATTACTTGAATTTACTAGAACTTACAACACACAACATGAAAAAGTGTTTGATCAAGTTACTCCAACAATTCGGTCAATAAATTCAACTAGTAATGGCATAGGGGATTATGCCCAAATGCATATCACTTTCCGATTACCGGAAGGTTTGACAATCAATAAAATAAAAGACAAGGTACAAACACTTGTTGCTGCTCCAGCTAAATTGCAACTGACACAAGGAGCAGTAGAAGCTTATCGTGCTTCTAAAAACACAAAACTAGTCCGAGCAGCGCTAGCAGCGATACGCGCTGAAGACGGCACACCAAACTTTGTAGTTAAAACTGGAACGTCTGATATGAATATAGTATCCCCCAAATGGCAATGTCCTAGCATAGCTTATGGGCCTGGCGATTCAAATCTTGACCATACGCCCAACGAACATATCTCACAGGTGGAATATCAGCATAGTATTTCAGTGTTACGAACACTAATGAAAAACCTCTGTAATGAAAAGTAGCGTTTATCCTATCCTGTTTGAAATAGTTGTTGTCCTAGTCGAGGGACAGTTAGCAGTCGTACATTCCTGATAAATTACAATCACAGCATAATTAACAATTAGGACGACATGAAATCACAACGCTCACCCTGGAAACATGCGAATTTATGCGCTGCTTTTTGTTTTATGTCTATATTCCTTTCACAGCTGTACAGAGGATTGATTATTAGGAGTAGCCAATTGGTTGCAACCTTAGAAGACACTATTTACGGAAATTTAATGATTGCAGTGCTAACAGCTTTAGTATATGGAATATTCACATGGGGTGCCACTACGCTATTGAGAAGAGGAAAACACCCCAATTGGTATTTGCTGGAACTGATACTATTGTGGTTTTGGCCAATTATAATAACTATCGGATTGTTGCTAAGTCTTGAGTATGGACAGCCAGCGGAATAAAACGCTATTTATATAATCTGGTTTGTTCATTTGTCGGACAACCTCTTATAGTCCACAAAACGATAGCCCACTCCTCTCTCTGTGAGAATATACTTGGGATCACGCGGATCGGCCTCTAATTTATCTCTCAAGTAGTTCACATATAATCGTAAGTAGTGTGTTTCAGACTGATACTCATAACCCCATACTTTTGCCAAAAGCTGATCATGAGACACCACCCATCCAGCATTTTGCACCAAATGGTAAAGAAGACGATATTCAGTTGGTCGCAATTTCACAAGTTGACCATTGACAAAAATCTCGTGTCGGTCAAAATCGATCTTCAAACGTTCGTCAACTTCTATGGCTTCTCCACCACCGCCTTTGGGAGGTTCCACGCGCCTCAACACTGCCCGTACTCTACCCACCAATTCACGCGGACTAAATGGCTTTGTAATATAATCGTCTGCACCCAGTTCTAAACCACGTACACGATCATCTTCTTCTCCACGAGCTGTAAGCATTATTACTGGCACATTGGAGTTCTCTCTAAGCACGGCCAATGTCTCAAATCCGTCCATCTTTGGCATCATCACATCCAGAATTACCAAATCAGGTAACACTTTGCGAATCTGATCTAAAGCATCTTTGCCATCATAAGCTTCATGCACCGAAAATCCCTCTAAATCTAAATTCATTCGTATGAAATGAATCATGCGCTGTTCATCATCTACAACTAAAATCTTGGTGCCCGGACGAGATTTTTTCATATTATTTGCTATTTCCATAATCGTATTTTACTATGAGCGAAGTTATGTTATCTAGACCCCCAGCTCTATTTGCTTCCTTCGTCAAATTGTCACAAGCCTCCTGCAAATCCGAACTATCCATCATTATCGTCAGAATGTCTTCTTCTTCCACACATCCCCACAAACCATCAGTACACAATAGAAAAATGCTCCCAGACTCCACGTATTGCTCAGAAACATCTACCTCTAGGATATCACTCTGGCCAACCGCACGCAACAATATATTTCTTCGAGGATGATTTTCGATACCTGTACTAGCAATTTCCCCTAGATCATATAATTTCTGTACCAACGAATGATCCTTGGTGAGCTGCAATAATTTCCCTGAATCTACCATGTAAGCCCTACTGTCACCTACATGCCCAACAATTGCATTTGATCCTATTAATAATAGTGCAGTAAGTGTAGTTCCTCCACCGGGTACACGATTCGTCACATCATCATTAGCTGCAATCAGAGCTGAGCGCATCAAATCCATTAATGTTTTGTTGTCACAAGACTCTTGGATTTCTTCCAGCATCTTGGAAAATATGTAATTACCCACAACTTTTGCAACAGATTGTGCAGCAATTGTACTAGCACGCTCACCTTGCTGGTGACCACCCATACCATCTGCAACCACAAATAATCCAAAATTATTTTGTTCCGAATCGCCTGCATTCATGCCAGTCAAAGCAAAGAGAGAATCCTCATTGTCTTCACGGACTAATCCAACACTTTGAGAGTGGGATAAAGTTATAGATGGCCTTCCACTAATTGGTGGGTGTTGAGCAGCCCTACCGATTTGTATTCGATGTTTGCTAGCCAATCCATCCACTATCTTATTACGTGATGTGCTGAATAGGCCCGAAAGATTGAATATATTCACTGCAACATCATATCATGTCAGAATATATGGTTAGATAACACATAGATAATAATATCAGTAACGAATACCAATTCTATTGTTAGCTACGAGATTATGCCAATAACTATTTTAGTTCAATTAGATGACTTAGCCAAATTATTGAAGAAATGAGCATATGATTCAACGCCGTTGTGAAAAGTCTCTAGATGCAATTTCTCGTTTGGACCATGAATGCCATCATCATTTAGAGCAAATCCAAGCATGACTGTTTCAATTCCCAGCATGTCACTAAGCATGCCAACTACTGGTACTGTACCACCACTACGCATAAAGACCGGTTTCACACCAAATACAGACTCAACTGCATCAACAGCAGCTCGCACTCCAATCGACTCTCGATTAACCACAACTGGACTTGCATGCGCTAACTCCTTTAAGTCCCATTTCACAGTATCTGGAGCATTGTCAGATAGATACTTGCGAAGACCAGTTGACATCTCTGCAGGATCTTGATTAGGCACTAACCTCATGGATATTTTTGCCATTGCCTTGGAAGGAAGAACTGTTTTACTACCGGAACCTATGAAACCAGAGTAGAGTCCATTCACATCCAATGATGGTCGTACTGAAACTCGTTCCATGGCAGAATAGCCAAATTCTCCAAATAACGAAGGTGGGTTGCCCGCACTAGATAGCAATTCCTGATCATCATACGGCAATTGGTTGATTTCTAATCTTTCTTCTTCAGATATCTCTTCGACATTTTCATAAAACAGAGGTAATCCTACCTTACCATCAGCCTCATGCATTCCGGCAATTAATTGGCACAATACAATCGCAGGATTGTGCACGGCCCCGCCAAACATACCTGAATGCAAATCAGTCTCTGGGCCGTATACCCATAGCTCATAATAGGCTAGACCACGCAAACCATAGGTAATAGCAGGATTGTCTATACTCCCAATACTAGAGTCTGCGTTCATACAAAGATCACAATATAACAAGTCACGATTAGTCTCAACAAAACCTGCCAAATTTGGTGATCCAATCTCCTCTTCTCCCTCAATCATGATCTTGATATTTAACGGGAATCCGTCGCCCGCATTCTTCCATGCCTCCAATGCTGAGAATACCGCCATAATTTGCCCTTTCATATCCGATGCGCCTCTCGCGTATAGATTTTCTCCGCGAATTGTGGGTATAAAAGGAGAAGATGACCATTCTCCAATCGGATCAGCAGGTTGTACATCATAGTGACCATAAATCAGGACTGTAGGACTATCTTCTACATTCAGGTAATCGCCGTAAACCACTGGATGACCATCTGTAGGGATAATTTTGATAGATTCCATACCCAGACTCTGCATTTCATTAGCTAGCCACTCTGCCGCTTTGCGCATGTCTGATGCATGATCCGGCAAGGTAGATATACTAGGAATCTCACATAGGTCAGTAAGCCTTTCTAACGATTTATTCTTGTTATCATGAATGTAGCTTACAACATCTCTAATTGGGGTCATAAATTTCCTTTGTCTGCAATATAATTATTTTGATTAAGATTTATCGATTATATTTGTTTTTCGTAATATTAGTCTAGCACATACCTTTAATATTATTACTAATTTTTGCATAGTAAATGCTGTGTTCCACAATAATGTCACAGCATATATTTTTGCATACACATATGTTATTTTATAGATATAATATCTAATAAGACTAGCTAATGATGTTTTGTAG
>CAJWIA010000052.1 GCA_913040765.1 uncultured Anaerolineales bacterium
TCACACTTTTTATGGTGATTGTAGAGTTTTAGATGACGATAATGTAACACTTACTCTTGCACGCTTAAATCTCATTAGGGCAGTTCGGATAGGATTGGCACGCGCTTTGAATTTGTTAGGTATCAGTGCTCCAGAATCTATGTAGAGATTCATTGGGGCTATGTGTACATTGACTATGATAGTAAAGATTAGTAAGTATTAGGAGAAAAATCATGAGTATTAGACCGGACCATTGGATAAAAAAGATGGCAAGCGAGCATGGCATGATCGAACCATTTGAATCTAATCAAGTGCGTGAAGGAGTCATATCTTATGGAGTTTCATCTTATGGCTATGATATTCGAGTCGCAGATGAATTCAAGATATTTACCAATGTGCATTCTGCAATTGTAGACCCCAAAAGTTTTGATCCGCGTTCGATGGTAGATTTTACGGGCGAAGTATGTGTTATTCCACCGAACTCATTTGCTCTTGCCCGAACTGTGGAATATTTTCGTATCCCGCGCAGTGTTTTGACTATATGTGTTGGTAAAAGTACTTATGCACGTTGCGGCATAATAGTGAATGTCACGCCGTTTGAACCTGAATGGCAAGGTTACGTAACACTAGAAATTTCCAATACAACGCCTTTGCCAGCGAAAATTTATGCTAATGAGGGTATTGCTCAAGTTTTGTTCTTCGAGGCTGACAGTGAATGTGATGTATCTTATGCTGACAAAAAAGGCAAGTATCAAAAACAGCAATCAATTGTACTTCCTAAACTTTAGCTTAGTTATGTCTATTTCCATGACCATACTGGTAACATACCAAATTCAAGTATTCTAGGTTCAAAGTTGCTTTCAGCTTGAGCAACAACTATTGCAGGACCTTGTTCAGTATATGCGGAAAGCGCCAAATACTGGCTGTCAGGAGACCAAATAGTGAAGGTGCGTTGATATTGGTCTATATATGGCAACAGTGCAGCAAATAGTTCTGAAGGTGCAAAAGAGAAAAGGTTGTTACTTGTTCCGTCAATGATAGATAGTACGTGTAATTCCAAGTAGGAAAATTGTTCGATCACTCCATCAATTTCCTCTTGTGCTACTACTGATTTAAAGTAAGCGATCTTTTCACCGTCGGGTGACCAAAAAAATCCTATTATATTGTCATCGATGCTTGCTAATGTTTGTGGATTTTCTCCCTGTGTTTCCATTACACTTAATGCGCCTGATATCCATGAATCACTAGAGCTATAGCTATCAATATAAGCAACATGCTTCCCAGTTGGAGAATACTCAAAAGCTACTTGTCCTTTGACTGCTGTCAGGGATTTACTTTGGTTGTCCAGTCGGTTTAGTGTTGTTATGGCGCTGCCTTCATTTTCTGTTGTACCAACGTACATTATTTCATCACCATTTGGTGAGAATGCCGGGGCTTGGAAAGAGGCAGGGATTATTGATAGGGACTCTTCTACAATTGTTTCTCCAAGATACAGATAAGAAAGTCGGGAGTCGTAGTCTGAACCGTTGCTATGGATTAACAAACGTTTACTTGACGGAGCCCATGCCCAAAACAGTGGCTGACCAGAATCTAATATCATTGGTTCCTTCCCATCAAGTAAAGATAGACGAAGTATGCCACTATTGCCATCGGTTTGTGTCGCTAGGAAAGCAAGAGATTTGCTGTTAGGAGCCCAATACAAGAATATTGGAATCATGCGATCACTAGCAAAAACCTCATTTTTGTTTGTTCCAGTGGCATCACTAACATAGAGATGTGCTTCCATAGTTTGTGTATTAGAACCGGTATAACTGACATAGGCAATCTGATTGCCATTAGGCGCCCAAGTGACGTGTGTATAGTACAGAACTTGTTCATCACTTGTCGTCGCATCGCTCGTAAGTTGAACTACATTTTTCCCGGCTTGATCCATTGTGTATATGTTTCCGTCTATACCTACGTATGCTATAAGTCCAGATTTGCGTTCGATGGATCTAAGTAAGGGACTTTGGGGTATGCGTAGTTTATTGTCTTCTGAGCCACTTAGTGCTGTACATGCTGTTGTGAAGCAACAAACAAACATTACTAGCAGCATATATGTATTGCCACTTAGTTTGTGCTTAACATTTATTCTGAGGTTTGAGCTTTTTGTGTTCATGAAGAGATGCACCGTGTTAATTCAGTACCTAATCAGTAGCGAATATGTTAGTAGTTCATAGTTGTTAATCTTATGACTATTCTAACCCATCATTCCAGATTATGTCGAAGATGGCCTAATTTGATTATTATATTATCCTTATCTGTGCTGTCTATACACAAATATGCCTACCCCTTTTTATCATATTGTTATTGCTGAAGAAATTCTTGAAGACAGTAGACTAAATGCAACTGTGCGCAGCCTACTGTTTGATTGCTTTCCAGCTTTTCTGTTTGGCAATGTAGCTCCTGATGTTCAGGCAGTATCGAGCTACACTCGTGAAGATACCCACTTTTTCTCCATCGATAATGTTGAAAAAAATGTTGCCTATAAAGAAATGTTGTCAAAACATAAAGAGCTGTCTAATGTTCGACGATTGTCACCAGTTCGAAGTGCCTTTGTAGCAGGTTACCTAGCTCATTTACTTCTAGATCAGGCCTGGATAGTAGAAGTATTTAATCCTGTATTTGGTCAGAATGTCAATTGGGGCGAGTTTAGAGAGCGTTTGTTCTTGCACAATGTTTTGCGTACTTTCTTGGACCAGAGAGACTATGATCGTTTACCATCTGATATTCATCAGAAATTTGCATTAAATCTATCTGCCACTCAGTGGGTTCCATTTGTAGATAATAAGGATCTTTACCGATGGTACAAGTTTTTGTTGGAGCAACTCACAGATGGATTGTCTTCTAGGACTATAGAAGTATTTGCTGCTCGTATGGGGGTAAAACCTGAGGATTTTGAAGAAATTTTGCTAGATGACGTTGTAATGGAGCAAAGGATTTTCTCTAGAATGTCTCGAATTGGTCTGGATGAATTTCGACAAAGGGCTTTAGACAATATTATCGTGATGTTAAATGATTACTTCTCGTCAGATTTGGGGAGGGTATAATAAGTACATTCAGAGCTGGTTTAGGTTATTAAATATTGCTAACACGTATGCGTTATTTTGTTACTGGTGCTCGAGGACAATTGGGAGTAACTTTAGTAGATATGCTGCCGGAAAACTCGGTATTCGCAATCAATTTGCCTGAGTATGATGTCACTGATATAGAGACTATGCGCCATGCGTTTGATGGTCGGTCGGTAGATGTGGTTATACACTGTGCAGCTTATACTAATGTAGATGGATGTGCTCTCAATCCGGAAATTGCAAACTTGGTCAATGCTATAGGCACTAGAAACATAGCTTATCTTTGTGCTGAATATGGAGCTACAATGGTATTGCTTAGCACCAATGAAGTTTTTGATGGTAGGAAGCCATATTCATACACAGAGCGGGATATACCAGGTGCAATAAATCCTTATGGTGAATCCAAGCTCGCAGCCGAAAGATACATACTTGATATATTGGAAAGATATTATATTGTTCGGACATCATGGATGTATGCTGCCGGCGGTGAAAATTTTGTGCATACCATTCTTGATCTAGCAAGTCAGGGACAAGATATTGCTGTTGTTACTGATGAGTTAGGAGCACCGACGTATGCTCAAGATTTAGCTTCGGCAATCATTGAACTTGTTGATAGGGCTCCATATGGAATATACCATCTGGTTAACTCTGGTAATGTTTCTCGTTATGGATTTGCGCGACAAGTGCTTAATTTGACTGGATATAGTTCATTAGCGATAAAACCAATCCTACTTGAGGAATACGAACGAGAATCTTGTCCCCCTAGAAATGGTATTTTATCTAACTGGGCTGCATCTAGTTATGGAATCACCTTGCGTCCATGGCAGACTGCATTAGGCGAATTTTTGACCAATGTTACATAGTACTACACTAGTTATGAAGCTGGAGGTGTAAATGTTGTCTGTGGTCATACCCAATTGGAATGGGGCAAGTTATTTGCCTACATGTTTAAATTCACTGAACAATCAAACTCTACGTGATTTTGAAGTTATTGTCGTAGATAATGCTAGTAGCGATGAGTCATGCGAGTTGATGGAAAGTAAATATTCTACGGTGCGTGTTATAAGATTGACCAGTAATGCAGGTTTTACCGGCGCCTGCAATGTAGGTATTCGTGCTGCACATGGAAATATCATTGCGCTATTAAATAACGATACAGAAGCTGCAGATAATTGGTTGGAGGAATTAGTATCTGCTTTTGATAGATATCAAGATGCTGGTATCTTAGCCTCTAGACTGATGCTTTTTGATAGACGTGACGTGTTTCATGCCGCCGGTGATTTGTTTAGATCTGATGGCACATCTGCTAATAGAGGTGTGTGGCAGAAGGATGTTGGTCAGTATAGTGAAGGTTACGTTTTCTCTGCTTGTGGAGGTGCTGCAGGATATCGTCGTGAAATGTTGCAGCAGGTGGGACTATTAGATGAAAGTTTCTTTTTTTCTCTGGAGGACGTTGATCTTGCTTGGAGATCACAGTTGCAGGGCTGGAAAACTGTGTATGTGCCAAGTGCAGTTGTGTATCATCAACTATCGGCTACTGGCGATGGTTCGACTGCGAGCTATCATGATGGTCGTAACAGTATTTACGTTCTGATCAAGGATGTGCCTAATAGTGTCTGGCGTGTGCATTGGAGATCGATCTTATGGCGTCAGATTGTACTAGCTTGGAAAGCCTTATGTTCATGGCGCGGTAAAGATGCGAGAGCACGTCTCCGAGGTCAAATGGCAGGTATCTGTGCTATACCCACACTTTTCTCGCGAAGGCGAATGATACAATCTACTTGCAAGGTATCTTCCGAATATATTGAAAGCATTTTAACTATGGTATGAAGTTAGAATTATTGTGACTTATTTATCGATAATTATTCCTGCTCACAATGAGGCAAAACGGTTGCCTGCGACACTTGCTTCAATAAATGATTACATGTATGGACAGCCATACAATTTTGAAATTATTGTAGTGGAGAATGGCAGCGAGGATAATACTGCCGAGGTTGTAGAAGCTCATGCTGCAGAAAATGACCATACGATTTTGATTAAAGTACCAGAACGTGGCAAAGGTATTGCTGTACGAACTGGAATGTTGGCTGCTAACGGAGAGTATCGTTTCATGTGTGATGCAGATCTCTCAATGCCTATTGAGCAAATTGCGCGGTTTCTACCTCCGGAAATATCGAATTATGATATTGCTATGGGGTCACGTGAGATAGCAGGTTCGATTCGGTTTCATGAACCTGCTTTTACGCATGTACGAGGCCGCATTTTTAGCAACTTAGTTAAATTGATGATACTGCCTGGATTTGAAGATACT
Source organism: uncultured Anaerolineales bacterium (assembly GCA_913040765.1). Classification (GTDB taxonomy): domain Bacteria; phylum Chloroflexota; class Anaerolineae; order Anaerolineales; family UBA11657; genus UBA11657. Next base: position 5,401 of record CAJWIA010000052.1, read on the forward strand.
CAATGTGGTTTCAAATGTTTCCATGCATCGGCAGCTATAGACCTATTTACGAGTCAGCTATTGGATGGAATGAGTTTTGATGTTGAAGTGTTGTATATAGCGCGGAAACGTGGATATAAAATTGTGGAAGTTCCTGTGGATTGGTACTTTCACAGAGAAACTAGAGTTAGAATGGTTGAGGACTCTCTACGCATGTTGGCGGATGTTTTGGTTTTACGTAAAAACTGGAAAAGTGGGAAATATGAACGCAAAATTTAAACAAGCCAATTTGCCAAAAAGACCACACTTAAGACTGGAAAATAGATACTGGAATTCTGGATACAAACTCATCGCTGGAATAGATGAGGTGGGTCGTGGCGCTTGGGCAGGACCCGTAGTTGCGGCTGCAGTAGTTTTGCCTATGAGACCCAGGTTTCTTAACAGGAAACTTAAGGATGTTAGGGATTCAAAATGTTTGTCTCCCAACATCAGGGATAAGATGTCAAGATTAATTTTTGATGTAGCTTTATTTTCGGGTTTTGGTAGTTCGAGTCCAGAAGAAGTTGATGAGTGTGGCATAGTCAATGCGACTCGTATTGCTATGTTTCGGGCTGTCACTGCGCTAAGTTCGCAGCCAGATCAATTGTTGATTGATGCTGTTGATTTGAATAATGAGCTTGATATTCCCCAAAAAGCAATGAATTTTGGGGATTCGATTTCATTGTCAATTGCTGCAGCATCCATCCTGGCAAAAGTTTACCGAGATCGACTGATGGTTGCTCTCTCAAGTGAATACCCAGGTTATGGTTTTGAGCGTCATAAAGGCTATGGTACTAATATGCATTACGATATGTTAACCCAATTACGAGCAACACCAGTTCATCGACACACATTTAAGCCCATTGCGTCTTTGTCAGAAGCATAAGATGTGCATCTTGGTAAAACAATTATGAAAATAGCAATGGTTCATGATTGGCTGAACCAGAGGGGAGGAGCGGAAGATGTACTAAATTCCCTTAACGACATTTTCCCTGCGACTCCAATTTACACAAGTATTTATGCGCCGAAACAAGTTGGCCCAGAGTTTCTTGAAATGGATATCCATGTCTCTTGGGCTGACAAATTACCCAAAATTCATGTCAAACATCAACTTTATCTCTTTATATATCCGTTTGTGTTCAATCAGTTTGATTTTTCTGGTTACGATTTAGTATTTTCAAACAAAAGTGGCTTTTGCCATGGTGTAAGAACTCCTGCAGATACAACCCATATCTGTTATTGTCTCACCCCGACTCGGTATATATGGGATATTGAGTCTTATCTAGAGCAAGAGAGATTTTCTCCCTTGATGGTACCATTCTTAAAACCGTTTGTGAAGTTGATGCAGAAGTGGGACAGAAAAGCAGCGGATGGAGTGGATTATTTCATAGCTATATCAACTGAAGTTCAAAAGCGCATATCGCGTATTTATGAGCGCAAATCAGTGATTATCTATCCGCCAGTAGATACCAATCGTTTCGTGCCTTCAGTGGAACAAGGATCATATTTTCTCGTAGTATCACGATTAATTCCATATAAACGTATTGATCTAGCAGTGGAGGCATGTACTAAATTAGGAGTGTCACTAAAAATTGCTGGGGAGGGACGTGATCGGGATCGTTTGCAAGCTCTGGCCGGTGACAATATTGAATTTCTAGGACGTGTCTCGGATGCAGACTTGCCTGACTTGATGGCAGGTTGTAAAGCTCTGCTATTTCCAGGCATAGAAGATTTTGGTATAACACCATTGCAAGCTATGGCTTCTGGTAGACCAGTGATTGCTTTTGCCGGAGGTGGTGCTTTAGATTATGTGCGAGAGGGAGAAACAGGTAATTTGATTTCATATCAAACAGTTGAAGCATTCATGGATGGAATAGAGCGTTTTGGGACTTACAAGTTTAATTACTTGTCAATTAGACAATTTTCACTTAAGTTTGATCAGTCGGTTTTCGAACAGAAGATTAGAGAGTTTGTTGCGACAGCTATGAATTAACAGATGTAATCGTTACAGAAGTATCTAGTTTTATGAGTGTTGGTTGGGGACATTAATGCATTGTGTGAGGTTTATACACAATATGGGAATATAGTAATATATGAGCGATAATTGTAATAGGCATGGCTTTGAATATATAGATACATATGTTTTAGGTAAATTACATGAGATTAGGTGAATTTGTAACCATCATAAGACGATGGTGGATCTTGTTGGCGGTTCCAACTATGATTGTAACCATTGTCGGTTTAATTTTCTACGAGGCACCATCTGACAGATATGTGACTACTGTGCGTCTTTCTGCAGCGCTTGCTCCAGATGAACATTTGGCCACTAACAGGACCCAATTTGATACGACTTACTACTCATGGCTGAGCTCAGAATATTTGGTGAGCGGTCTCTCAGATTGGTCTGTTACCGGAGCGTTTGCGACTGCAGTAAGCAAACAGCTTGAAAATGATAATACGTATATATCAGCTAGCATAGTACAGAATTCGCTTAGTAGTGATTATGTGCGTAGTGAGGTTGTGATTTATGTTAATTCCAGGGATCCTGACCATACTTCAAAGATTGCAAATGCTGCAATTAAAGTTATGCAAGAACAAAACAAAAATGTTTTCCCACAGTTGGGTGGACGTAATGCTACTGTAGTGGCATTGGATAAGCCAACAGTTACTCTAGCTTCTCCTGGGATCACTCAGTATTTGGAAATGTTGGTACGAATTGCTACGGGGATTGTTTTAGGCTTGTTACTAGTATTATGTGGACATTATTTCGATCCATATATTCGTAATAGATCAGATGTTGAGATGTTAGGTATTCAAGTAATCATGGAGAACACACGTCAGTGAGTATATCCATGCGCCTGTGGTACAATGAATGCCTGCGAGTGATTGATTCCGTAATCTTCATGGTATTTTTTACGATATTGTATATTAATGTTCAAGCTTATAAAGGCTGATCCTAATGGCACTTGTTGAATACTTTTATATTCTTAAACGGCGTATATGGGTGTTGATCATTTCGGTATCGCTTACTGCAGGCTCTGCATTTTTTTT
>CAJWIA010000053.1 GCA_913040765.1 uncultured Anaerolineales bacterium
TCTTGTAGTTCTCGAGTAATATCAGTGGGGAGCGAACCATCATTAAAACTATCCATTATTGTAGGATATAGTTCTCTAATCTCATCTGCTGACCTATATTTTTGGTTCATAACCCATGTGAGTTTGTTGGTGTCTTTGAATTGATCGAACACATCCGTAGCAACAAAATACGATTGAGGTGTACTAATCTCGCTCGCAAGTTGGTTGTCGCCTTGCATCATTATCTTGGCTAGCTCAATACCGGCTGCTTTACCACCTATTTTTCCTGTACCAATCCGTCTGTCAAGTATGTTGAACAAGTCTTGAATTGTGAACCATTTCCTAGCAGTACCCACAAACTCGAGTCTATCACTGACTACTGTCTTGATGGCTACTACTATTATTTCTGCTAAGTGGTGAGAAAACACTTGTTGATCGTCAGGTTTTAGAGACTCTATTTGTTTGCCATGATCCATTAATAGGTCTAAAGGAGCCATTTCGGGGTTGTATGTTATGTCACTTACTGTGCGTTTTTTACCAGCACGGTTCTTGACAAGTGTGTTCACGATATTATCGAACAAATACATAGGTAGATTGTAAGCAAAGTAAAATTCAGTAAGATAATCCCGCACATGACTTGTGCGTATTTTCCATATCTCAGCTGGCTCTTTGGTTAAAGATTTGTTCTGACCGTCTAATTCTTGGGATTCGATAGATCGCTGACGCACCTCATTATCCATCTGTTCAGGGGTTATAATTCCGCGATGAAATATTTCATCCAGCATTTTATTTCGAATCTCTTTACCTAGAATGGGATACTGTCTAATCCGTAATTGAAGACGAACTATCTTCGGTAAGCTGGTAAGGTCAAGTGTCATGTTGATTGTAACGGAACTACGTTGACGATTCCGCTAAATTTTCTTTTAACCATGCAATATTTTGTACTGGTGTCGGATCATTTCCATATGCGATTGATAAATAGAAGCTGACATAGTCTCCGTAATGTACCATGGACAACATTTGTGCCATACGAGATTCACCTTGGGCAGTGATGCAATCTGTGTTGTAGCCAGAACCGAGGAAGAGTTGGCGAGTAAGGTCAATGCGAAGTTGGTTGCGAGGGTGTGCAGCGGGCGAGTTCATGAATAATACAAATGCTTTGTCAATAAATGACTCAGGCCGGTCAAGACCGACTACTGAGTTATGGTTCATTTCTGGCAATTCTTCATATTGGGCCCATGCCTTGCTGTTTTCGGCGATTTGTCCACGCCATCGGCGTGCCACAGGTGTCAGCGGCTCAGGCGCAAACACTAAAATAATTCTTTCAAGCATCTGTCCAGCAAGACGTTTTGCAGGATTAGTTGCTAAGGATGATTGTGCACCTAACTGACTATTCTGATCAGTCAGAATGTTTTGTGTTTCTGCTATATCGGTACTAAAATCTCGTGCTAAACCTATACGATGTAACAATACTAATGGAAGGATGAGTGAGTAACCCAGTGCTGCTCGCGGCTGACTTTTATAATCATAAACCCATGACAACCCATTGTTTTCCTGAGTTAATGTGGAAATTTGTCCGCCGGTGGAAATACTAACAACTTGAGCGTTCTGTTTTTGTGCTGATTCAAGAGCGGTAAGGGTTTCCTCAGTGTTGCCTGAATAAGATAAGGCTATTACGAGACTGTTTGGGCCTACAAAGTATGGTATTTTGTAATCTCGGTTAGATAATATTGGCACTTTACATTCGGGTCCTATAAGCGTTTTTAGTAGTGAACCTCCTATAGCTGAACCTCCCATTCCTAGTATCACTATGTTGGAAATATTACTAACATCTGGCAATGGCAATTCCATTCCATGGTTCCATGCCTGTGTGATTTGGGTGGGAAGAGAGACAATATGCCCGAGCATATTGTCAGAGTCTAAGCTTTCAATTTGTGTTACATCTAACATTAGTGGTGCCTCCGATAATTTTGACAAACAATCTATATGGTTGAAAACCCGTAGACGTATGTTAGATTAATTACCTTATAACAAGTTATGCGTCTTGATTGTGTATACTGTTTGACTTTTCTATTATTGATATTTGCTGTTTCAATTTGCTAAAACGATTGAAGAGGTAGATACAATAACCGCCACTTATAATTGCCAGTATTGTGAAACCTAGCATCAAATAATTAAAAGTATCTGCCGGCGAATTCTCAAGTAACATCAATCTCCCCTCTAATCATTGTACATTTGATATTGTAGTTTGGACATGTATTCGAACAATGATTGAATTCTGACTCTATGCCATAGAATAGTAAAATACAATACTGTAAATGTTGATGCAGTAAATAGCAATGTTGTAGTCATTCTTGCAGTCATGTCAAACTGTCCTTCAGCATCTGGGTCGGCACTTCCAATGATGACCGGGTGAATTGTGCGCCAGATGCGTATTGCCATGAAGGTCAGTGGTACGCTGATAAATGCAACTATGCCGTAAACAGCAGTAATATGTCGCCTACGATCATGACCTTCAAGTCCTGCATGTAGAAATAGATATGCAATATACAACAACCACATTATTGTAGCAGTTGTCAATCGTGGGTCCCAAGTCCACCAGGTATTCCAGACAGGTCTGGCCCATATAGATCCACTCACAATGTTCATCGTGGTAAATATTACTCCGATTTCTGCGGATGACATAGCCACACGATCGTAACTCTTATTTTGGGTTGCTAAAAATATAATGCTTGTTATCAATGTTACTAGAAATGCTAAGGCGGCTATCCATCCAGACGATACATGGTAATAGAAAATACGCTGGACATCACCCATAATTATCTCCCTAGGCGCATAAATTAATACCATGTAAACGGAAAGGATAATTAGTATTAACGAACTAACTGTCATAAGTTGTAGCCGCGGATTTGGTTTTGGCATAGTAGTCTAATTACTCCTGTATTAGGTAGTCAAATGTCATTATTGCTACCCCAAGAAATATTATATCGTAAACTATTACTAGATTGAACGCGTTAGAGAATTGTCCCCAATGAGCTCCAGATAAAATTGCGTTGCTGCATTGAACAGATGCTATTATTATTGGCATTGCTACAGGTAAAAGAAGAATTGGCAGCATGATCTCGCGTGCTCGTGTTCTTGTTGCTATGGATGCTAATAAGGTCCCTACTAAAGTGTATCCGAATGATCCAAGCAACACTATTAGTAAGAACAGTGGAGAAAACAATGGTATACCATATAGAATGTAAAACATAGGAACAACTATTATTTCTACGATTATCACAAAAATGTACGTACTAATAAATTTTCCAACAAAAATAGCAGTGTAGTCAATAGGTGACAGAAGCATTCCTTCTAGTGAATTTTGACTTTTTTCGTTTGCAAATGTTTGATTCAGTCCTAAGGTAGATGAAAACACAAAAGTTACCCAGAGCACACCAACGGCAATATTGTCTTTAGTAGATTTGTCCAAATCTAGAGCAAATGTAAAAACAAGCGTTACCATTACGGAAAAAATCAAGAGAGCGCTCACAAGCGTTTTCTTGCGCATTTCTATGCTTAGATCTTTCCAGATAATTGTTCTGACTGCTCGCCAATACTGACTAGTTTTTGTATATTGATTGTTGTTATACATTGATGATTTCATGGTACTTATGTGCGAATTCATCAAATGACAGTTGGGCAGTGCTCCCCTGATATACTACTTCACCCTTGTGCAGGACAGCTATTTTGTCACTTAATGCTAAAGCATGTTTTATATCGTGTGTAATCATTAGCACGGTGTTTCCTGATGTTGATGTCGACTGAAGAATTTGATCTAACCTAACAGAATTGTTTTGATCTAGTCCGGTGTGTGGTTCATCAAATAAAATCACTCTAGGATTATGTAGTATGGCTCTGGCGATTGACAATCTTTGTTGCATTCCATGCGAAAATGTGCGCACTAATATGTCTTTCGATTCAGTCAAATCGACCTTATCGAGCACCATGCTTATACGGTTTGCGTAATCTTTGATGCTGTATAGGCGTGCATAGAAAAGTAGATTTTCATATGCAGTCAAATTGTCGTAAAGTAAAGTGTGGTGTGATACTACACCAAGCAGTTGACGTACTGCGTGTGAGCTAGTGTTTAGGTCAAGCCCAGCTATGGTCACTTGTCCGCTGTTGGGGCGAAGCAACGTAGCTATTATACGTAGCAGGGTGGTTTTCCCTGATCCGTTTGGTCCGATAAGTGTAGTGAATTCACCAGGTGCTATATTTAAAGTTATGTTTTTCAGTACTTGTTTCATACCAAAAGATTTGGAAACAGACTTGACATTAATCATACACATTTATGTTTTGGGTATACTGGCCTGCCTCTTCATGAATTAACGCGTTTAGATTCATCTATTTTACGAAGTATATCAATACCTTCGTTTATTATATTATTACGTGTAGTAGCATAATCTTCAGTGGTGATTTTTTCTGTGCGATGATCAAAATCAAGATCATACAAAGATTCAATTAGTCTAGTATGTCTTTCGTAAAGACTATAATTGATGTTGTTTATATCTAATGTTGGATTGTTAGACATGAAGAATGGTCTAATTACAAATATTATTACTGCAGCAGTCAATGTGACATGTAGTATGAGAAAAAGTAGATTCATGGTTGAATTATTTGTCTAGTAGTGCTTCCAAAACAATCTCTATATTTTCGTAGTTGACTGGCCCTACAAATGATTTGGCTAGCAATCCATCTTGGGTCACTATGTACGTCTCTGGCACTCCCCTTATGCGATATGATTGAGAGATTCTTGTCCCCACATCTGGGCCGTTTGGATATGTAATGTTCCATGTACTTAAGTAATCCAAAGCTTCCTTCTCGGTGTCCACATAATCTATGCCTAACAATAGCACATCTTTATCTTTATAATCACGCCATAGCATCTCAAGATCTTCAGCTTCTGCTTTACATGGATCACACCATGAAGCCCAGAAGTTGATAACTATAATTTGTCCCTCCAAGTCTGAAAGAGTATATGTTTGGTCGTTAAAAGTGGTTAATGTGAAATCAGGGGGTTTCCCTGATCGGACTGGGCCAAGACTTGATTGGAACAACTTGATTGCAACAAAAACCAACAGTGCCGCAAGTAATATCCATACGGCAAGCTGTCCTAGTTTATTTTTACGTTGTTGAACTGTAATATGTGATTGACTAGGTTTTGATGACTTGATTATGCTCATTGCCATTTTTTGAGGTCGTGCTCTATCCTCTCTACATAATGGTTCGCATTGTCTATATTTGATATTGTCTCATGCTGTAGACGCAGTCCGTTTTCAGTATTAGAGAGTAAACGTGTCACGAGCAGTGCTCCAATTAGAAACAAGAATGGTGGTAGATACCACAGAAGTTTATTGAAACCTTCTACTGGTGGTTCTGCTAGCACTCGTATACCATACTGGTCTGAAAAATATTGTTTAATTTCTTCCTCAGACCACCCGTCTGTCAGCTTTGCGCGTATAGTATCTCGCCACTGAACACAGGCCTGGGTGCCGCAGGCGTCTAGGGGAATGCTTTCACAGACTGGGCAGTACAATTGCTTGCTAATTGCATTAACTTCATCATCGGTTGGGTTAATGTCCTGGGCTAAGACATTGGGAATTTTATTAAATGAAATACATGTTAATAACATAGCTAACAAAATTGATTTAGCGACCCATTTTATTCCCATGTGCTTAACCTAATCATATGTCATTCAAAAGGGTTGTACGATAGATTTGTTATTTGTGATTATGTGTCTATCACGCTGGTCAGGCCACGTAGCTACCAGCGTGCCAAGTACGAAGAGAAATCCACCTATCCATATCCAATTGATCAGAGGATTAAGATAGACCTTAAATGTAGCCTGTTGTGGTCCAACAGGCTTCCAATCAATTAGCAAAACGTATAGGTCTCCTTCCAGAGTGCTGTAAACATCCGGAATAGTCATTCTTTGTTGGCTTATATTATAATAGTCACGTCTTGGTTCTAATTCACCAATCAATTTGTTGTTCTTGTATACAGCTAGTGTTGCTTTAGTAACAAAACGCCCGTCATTTTCTGGGTATTCAGTTAGATCTTTGTACACTAATGAGTAGTCCTCTAAACTCATCCGTTCTTCAAGAGCTAAGGTACCTTGAGTTTCAGTCTGGAACATCTCAACACCAATAATTCCAACTGCCATGAATACAATACCTAAGTGCACTATATATCCTCCATAACGACGACGATTTCTTGATATGAGTAGCCACAAAGAAATAAAAAAACTGTTGCCGCTAGATTTGCTTCGTGCGATAGCTCCCCGATAGAATTCATATATTGTTACGCAAAACACAAGGCTTGCTAGCCAAAGGCTAAATAAGGCTGCAAAATTAAGTGTGCCCGAAATCATAGAAGTTATGGGTACCAGCAAAGATATCATCGTTGGCTTCCATATTAGATGGCCAATTCGGTTGACTGTAGTGATTCTCCAAGCTACTAAGGGTACTATTCCCATTAATAACAGCAACGCAGCGAATTGTGGTCCAGTAGTGCGCTCGTAAAATGGCGGTCCTACGGTGACTCTCTGTCCAGTGATGATTTCTGAGATAAGTGGATAGATCACTCCCCAAAAGCACGCGACTAATATTCCCATAAATAGCAGATTGTTTAGTAAAAACATACCTTCACGTGATAACCAGCTTGTAAGGGTTTTGCTAGATGCTAGAGATTCCCAGCCACGAAAGAGCAACAACAATGAAATAGTAAAAGTTACTGTTATAAAAATAAAAAATAGAGGACCTATTGAGCTCTGGGCAAAGGCATGAACAGAGGATAGCACTCCTGATCTAGTAAGAAATGTTCCAAATATCACCAATGCATAAGTCAGTATTATTAATATCATGTTCCATCTTTTAAACATGCCATGTTTTTCTTGAATAATTACGGAATGTAAAAAGGCTGTTCCAGTTAACCACGGCATAAAAGCAGCTATCTCTACTGGGTCCCATCCCCAGTAGCCACCCCATCCCAGTACATCATAAGCCCAACGACCACCTAACAATAGTCCTAGCGATAGCAATAGCCAGGCAATAAGAGTCCATCGACGTGTGGCTCGTATCCAGACCCCATCCGTGCGGCCGACTGCAAGAGCTCCGATTGCAAAACTGTAAGGTATTACAAAGCCGACGAAACCGAGATATAGCATAGGAGGATGGATAATCATCCCAGGATGGCGCAAGAGAGGATTGAGGCCTGCTCCGTCATTGGGAGTGAACATAAGGTTTGCATCTGGTCTCATCATAGATGAGGTAATATTGCCAAAGGAATCAATCCAGAGAACATTGAATGGATTTTCTACAAACACATTTAAGCTCACAAAAAACGCAAGAGTTACCATACTTGCAGTGATTACATATGGCTGCATGTCACGCTCTTTACTCCAGTCACGAAGCATCACTATCCCAGTGTAAGACGACATTAGCCAAGACCAGAACAGCAAACTTCCAGCTTGTCCTCCCCATAGCGCAGTTGCTTTTAGGTACCAAGGCATTGCTCGGCTAGATACGCTAGCTACATACTCGATTTCAAAATGTTCGTTAGTTAGAAGGTAGACAAGGATTAGACAAGCCAATGTAAGAAGAAACCATACCGCTAATACTGCATTACGTGCTGAGTCAACCCACTGTAATTTATTATTGTTGATATATACTCTTGCTGATACTATGGCATAAAATGAGCACAATAATGCTAGTAGTAAAGCTGTATAACCAAGGTTAACAATCATTAGAGGAATAGCTCAGACAGCGACGTACCAACTGCTAGTGTCTGTCAGTTGTTGGTTTGATTTGGTAATTCGTCTTCGTATTTTGTTGGACATTTTAGTAGTAGTGTGTCAGCCACGAAAACATTATCTTCATTCAAATGCCCATCCATAATTGCTTGGGCTTCGTCTCTTAGTAGATCAGGCATTGGACCTTGGTAGGATATTCTAAGACGTGCTTGGTTTGGGTTTGCAATAGCTTCATGAAGTACTCTAGCAAGACCACCTTTAGCCACAATTTCATCCGAGTCACCAGGAACATGTGCTACTGTAAAATCCAGTGTTAAGTTATCTGCATCATAGCTAATAGAATCTCCAATTACTGCTCCTGATATACGTACATTCTCTCCTATAGCAGCTGTTTGTTCGATGACTAACTCATCAACTGTATAATAATATTTACTGGTACTTTGAGTAGTGCTGGCAATAAGATATATGATTGCGCTTATTATTAGAAAACCGCCTAACAGAAATTTATTGCGCTGATGATTTGATTGTGTTGTCGGCTCTTTATATAAAGTCATGATATAAAAGTTGCTTAATTGTACCTGAAGAACACGA
>CAJWIA010000054.1 GCA_913040765.1 uncultured Anaerolineales bacterium
GTGTGCGAAGTATAGCGTAGGGACTCAAAGAAGACTCATATTCCCAGTCATGGCGAGCACATATCGAAACACGCTTAACATTTTCAGCAGCATTGGTTTCAATCTGTGTTATTTCATCTTTGTCTTCTCCGAAATATATCAAAGCATTTACTTCCATATGGGTTGAAAATTGCTCTATTAGCTCTGAACGGTATCCGGTCAGTAGATTCACTACTCCGGCAGGTACATCAGAGGTGTGTAATGTTTCTGACAATGATGCAGTACATAATGGGTGTTCCTCAGATATGAGCGTTACACATGTATTGCCACCGACTAATGCAGGTGCAATTGCACTGACAATTCCTAGAAGCCCCGATTCTCTTGGGGCAATTATTGCTACTACACCTGTTGCTTCAAGTGCAGTGAAGTTAAAGTATGGAGCCGATACAGGGTTAACACTGCTGAATAGTTGTTGGTACTTATCTGCCCATCCTGCATAATAAACTAGCAAGTCAATAGTTTGCCTCACCTCTAACTGTGCATCTTCCGGATCAAGGCCTTGAGCATGCAATTCTTCTACAAGTTGTGCACTTCGTCCTTCTAATATCTCGGCGCATCGATATATGATTTGAGCTCTGTTATAGGCAGTTCTAGATGACCATCCAGAGAAGGCGTTTTTCGCAGCTAGCACGGAGTCACGGAAATCTTTACGAGAAGCACGACAAATATTTGTGGAATCTTTGGTATCCGCTGTGGTCCAATTAAAGGTGCGTTCTGATTCGCTTCGCGCGAATTTTCCGTTGATAAACATCTTGTGTGTTTTGCGAACATCTATTCTGTCATTCATAATTATCGAGTGTTGGATGTCAGGTTTAGGTATGGTAGAAGTCCTTCCACGCCTCCCTCTCTTCCCATCCCACTTTCCTTGTATCCACCAAAAGGCGAACTAGGATCAAATTTGTTGAAAGTATTTGCCCAAATGACTCCAGCACGAATATTACGAGTCACTTTGAATATTTTGGCACCTTTATCAGTCCATACTCCTCCCGATAGACCGTAAGGAGTATTGTTGGCTTTGTCAATGACTTCATCTACGGTACGAAATGTCTGAATTGCTAATACTGGACCAAAAATCTCTTCTTGTACAATACGATGCGACTGCGAAACATTACTGAACAAAGTAGGAGCATGCCAGTATCCTGTATCAGGAAGGATGCAGCTCGATTGATATAATTCCCCACCTTCTTGTTGTCCAATTTCAACATATGATTGTATGCGTTTTAGTTGATCAATTGAGTTTATTGCTCCAATGTCTGTATTCTTGTCTAGAGGATCTCCAACTATCAGAGTTTCCATTCGTTCGCGCAATTTCTGGGTAACCTCTTGAGCAACACTTTCTTCTACGAATAGACGTGAGCCTGCACAGCATACATGTCCTTGGTTAAAGAAAATGGAATTTACTATGCCTTCTATTGCTTGATCTATTGCTGCGTCGGCAAAGACAATGTTTGCTGCTTTGCCACCTAGTTCTAAAGTGAAGCGTTTGTTCTTGCCTGCCAGTGCTCTCATTATTTCCTTTCCAACAGCAGTGGATCCAGTGAATGCAATTTTATCGATACCAGGGTGGCGTACTAATTGTTTTCCTAAATCTCCATCACCGGTCACAATGTTTACTACTCCTGGTGGTAGATCCGCCTCACGTATTATGTCGGCTAGTATCATTGCAGTTAGAGGAGTAGTTTCAGCCGGTTTTAGTACTAGAGTGTTTCCAGTTGCTAGTGCTGGGGCAAGCTTCCAGGCTGCCATCAGCAGCGGAAAATTCCATGGAATGATCTGCGCGGCTACCCCTACAGATTGTGCCTGACGACCTGGAAAAGCGTAATCAAGTTTATCTGCCCACCCTGCATAATAGAAGAAATGTGCAGCAGCGAGAGGAATGTCAACATCGCGCGATTCGCGAATTGGTTTACCACCGTCTAGGCTTTCTACGATAGCTAGCTCACGTGATCGTTCTTGTATCATACGGGCAATTCTGAACAAGAACTTGCCACGTTCAGCTGCGGTCATTTGAGACCATGGCCCCTCATAAGCCTGTCTTGCTGCTTCTATAGCAAGATCAACATCTTCAACCCCGGCTTCGGCTACTTTTGCCAATGTCTTTTCGGTTGCAGGGTTAATACTATCCCGATACGACCCGTCTTTAGATGAAGTGAACTTTCCGTTGATAAATAACTCATAGGAGTCATGAATATCTACATGCTCAATACTTTGCGGAGCCGGATCATAGGTCCAGTCGGCTTGTAGGTTTTGGGGATGGTTCTCTATAGTCATGTCTATTGTCTAATCCAGAGAAAAATAAGATGTAGATTGATATATCCCAGTATTCTGTTTGACAACTTGCATTAGTATATCATTGGCAAGTGAGCTAGCACCAAATCTAAACAGATCTGGATTCAACCAATCTTGTCCTAAGGTTTCACGTAACATTACTAGATATTGAATTGCCTGCTTAGATTTACTAATGCCACCAGCTGGTTTCAGACCAACTTTTCTGCCATGCTTGCGGTAGAAATCTCGGATGGCTTGCATCATTACAAGTGTTACTTCGGGAGTTGCAGCAGGCTGTATCTTTCCTGTGGATGTCTTGATAAAATCGGCTCCGGCTGTCATGGCAATATCACTTGCTGTGCGCACATTGTCAAGCGTCACTAGTTCGCCTGTCTCCAAGATAACTTTAAGATGTGCTGAGCCACATGCTTCTTTTACCCTATTGATTTCTTCTGCAACATAATCAAAGTCTCCACTCAAGAATCTGCCCCGTGATATGACCATATCTATTTCGTCAGCACCGTCTTGTGATGCTTGTTTGACCTCATCTAGTTTGGTCTCTAGACTCGTCATCCCGCTGGGAAATGCTGTAGCGACGGCAGCAACTTTAACTGTGCTACCTTGCAATGCTTGTTTTGCAGTTTTAATCATCGGCGCATACACGCAAATTGCAGCAACATGAGGTAGGCCTGGAAAGCTTTCATGAAGATGTGTAGCTTTGTAGCAAAGTTGACGGACTTTGTTAGGAGAATCACGTCCCTCAAGAGTTGTAAGGTCAATCATGCTTAAAGCTAGAGTAAGAGCCTCCTTTTTAGAGTCGGATTTAATGCTGCGAGATTGCAGTCGCGCAACTCTTTCCTGCACCCCTATTTGGTCAACCTTAGTTTCTGACCAAGTCATTTTGTGTACACTCAATTTTGATATGTCTCCGGTCTAACAATGTGTGCTTCCCTAATAGGAAAATAGACTGCTGAGACTTGACCCAATATTTGTTGGATAGTTACTGGTCCTATATGTAATGTACGGGAATCTTGAGAAAAATTACGATTATCGCCCAGTACCAGATACTGATCGGCTTCAAGTTGCCATTGTTGTGTTTCTGAAACCATCATAGGCTCTCGGAGATAAGGCTCAGATTTCTTTATTCCATTTATATAAAGTTTTCCTGAAGTGATTTCAACAATATCACCAGGAGTAGCTACTACACGTTTAATGTAATCTGTCTGTCCGGGTCTTCCAAGAATGTTTTCCCAAAATGTAGTTGTAGTACTCACAGAAGGTATAAATACTACGACATCTCCTCGTTCAGGAGCATGAAACTTATATGCTAGTCGATTTACTACAATATACTGTCCATCTTTGAAGCTATTTAGCATACTATCACCTTCAATTCTAAATCTAGCAGTAATTATATTGACGGTCACAAATATTGCGAACGCCAAAAGTATCGTTTCAACCAACTCTCTAAGCACCTTAGGCAACATCGGTGTGGAATCTTGTTGGTCTTTAGTACGGATATTTTCCATTGAGGAGTACGTCTCTATTCCTATATTATAACTTGGTTGTCATCTCGTATCAACATTAGTTATTCACTGCGTTCTCGGTAAGTCAATCGTATAGGAGTACCACTAAACTTGAATGTTTCTCTAATTTTGTTTTCTAGATAGCGTGTATAGCTAAAGTGCACAAGATTCTTGTCATTTATGTGCAAGAGTATTATTGGAGGTGCAGTGGACACCTGCGTTGCATAAAAAATACGAAGCCTCTTTCCGTTTTTTGATGGGGGCGAATGCTGCCTAACTGCAGAAGCCACCACACGATTGATTTCAGATGTGGAGGCTCTGAGGTGTCGTTCGGTGTGCACTTGCAAAGCAAGTGGAAGTACAGTGTTTACGCGTTTGCCTGTTAATGCGGAGATGAAGATTACAGGCACATAATCCAAAAATTGCAGTGTTGTACGTACTAGGGTGCTATATTCATCTATTGTATAAGTGTCTTTCGGTATTTTGTCCCACTTGTTGACTACCACAATTACACTACGTGATTTGTCAATGATCATACCTGCTATATGAGCATCTTGTGCTGTGAACGGTTCTGTAGCATCAATCAGCAGCATGACTACTTCTGCACGCTCAATTGCTTTTAGTGCACGCAGTACGCTGTATTTCTCGACTCCAGGCACTATTTTGCCGCGGCGTCTAATTCCAGCAGTATCAATTAATGTGATTTCATTTTCGTAGTATTTCAGTTTAGTATCTATTGCATCACGTGTTGTGCCAGCCACTGGTGAAACAATTACTCTCTCTTGACCTATTAATTTGTTTAGTAGACTACTTTTTCCAACATTTGGGCGTCCGACAATTGCAATAGTAATTGTGTCATCTTCAGTAAATAATGTTGAAGAAGGTAGGTTGGTAACAATCGCGTCAAGTAATTCTCCTATTCCGAGCCCATGTAAAGCAGCAATAGGATACAGGTCACTTATACCTAGTTCATGGAATTCATGAGTATCCATGAATCTTGATTGGTTGTCACATTTGTTTACAGCCAACAAAATAGGTAATCTATTCTGTTTAGTAGGTCTTTTTCTACTCCTACGTAGCAGGTTAGCTATGTCTATATCTGTGGAAGTGACCCCAGAACTTACATCTGTCATGAGTACTACTACATCTGCTTCAGTTATCGCTATTTCATATTGAGTGCGAATCTCAGAAATAAAGTCAGATGAGTCTTGTGCAAGAGGTGATGTATCTTGCTGTCGCTGATATGATTCTATGCCACCGGTATCTACCAGGTTAAAAGAAATGCCGTTCCATTCCACCTCTGTTATTAAACGGTCTCGTGTTGTTCCTGGAATATCATCTACTACTGCCAGTCGTTCACCAACCAATCGGTTAAATAGCGTAGATTTTCCTACATTAGGGCGTCCTACCAGAGCGACAATCGATTTACGCATAATTAAAATTATGTTTCGTCGGTTGCTTCGTTTGTTGTGGTATTGGGTAGGTTAGTATCTTCTATTGTTTCGTCGTCGGAAACGCTTGTTGGTTCACTTATAATTACACGAATGTACGCTGGCAAAATGGCGTCGGTTTTAATGACATCGGGACCGGACACAATTACTGAGGGTTCTATATCATAAGTGCCAGGAACTAAATGAAGGAGATCTAGTATTACTTTGACATTTTCTCCTGTCAAACTGTCTAACACAGGTAGTGGTCCCGACATAATTACGTCAACAGAATCTGGCGATATTTGTGCGGAAAGGTTTGACCCCAGTCCAGTCACAGTCAAATCTTGTCTTATGCGTTGACTGGTCTCAACGGCTTCAATACTGACTAATACAACTATTGATTGCTCACTTACAGCAGTTACCCCTTCCGGAAGTGCAATAGTTAATCTAGCATCAACATCTTGTGAAGCAGATGAAATGTCTAGAGGCTCTGTTTCTACAAAACCTGGGAGAGCAGTTAATTGATCTGGGTCACTGGAAAATACAGTGATAGTTGGAGGGGAGGTCGTAATGTTGGTGATGCGGTAACCTGGTTCAGGTTTACCCTCAAGTAGGGCGCGTACTGCTACATCTCGATAGCCACCCATTTGTCGTATAGGTATGGTAATTGTAGTACTTTTAGGTTGAACAACGAGATCATCTAAAGTTGACCCCAGTGTCCCGATTTGGCTAAAGGTAAAGGTCCTGTTAACATTATCTTTTTCTTCACTGATGGTCATGGTTAATTTGATTGTATCTAACTTAGCTATCTCTTTCTCTGAGCCAGTGGCAATGATTTCCTCTGCGGAAATTATAGGTGTACTTGCAATATAACCAACAGCGGGCTCACCTTGTATATCTAAAGTGATGGGTATTGTTCGAGTGATGATCCGTTCTAGGTTTATTGAGATTTCACTAGGACTCACTGACAAAATTTCTGCGTTTGGCATATCTACTTCGGCATTAACTGGTATTTTATGTGATCCTGGTGGCAGGCCACTTAAATCAGCAGTTACATTAATCTGGTTTGTACTAAGTGTGGACCAAACTTGTGAAGGAGCCCTTATTAATACGGCAACATTATTTACACTTGATCTTTTGACAACCATATCTTTGGACAATAGTTTCATTTCAATTGTTATTGGTTGTGGATACACCTTTTCTAAAATAGGATTTTCTTCATTAGCTGCTGTGATCCAAACAACCGTGGCAAGTACAGTGGCAAGCCCAAAGAGACTTAGAGTTTGAAGGAATTTGCGTATCATGTCTGTCATAAAGCTCTATTCACCGTGCTCTTTGGTTTTAATGCCTAGAATTCTTCTTATCCAGCTTCTAGTACGTGCTGTTCGTGGTTGATAGAAGGCCGCAAGTATGTTGCTAAGACGAGCGTGAGTAATCTTACGAATCATTCGGCCGTTATAAGCTACTGATATACTTCCAGTCTCTTCTGATATGATTACAGCTACAGCATCACTCGATTCAGTTATTCCTATCGCAGCTCTATGTCTCAATCCATAACGTCTTTCCTCTACTTTTGTGTTGGTTGACAGAGGCATTACACATGCTGCTGCTACTATTTGTTCACCTCTCAATACTGCAGCTCCATCGTGGAGTGGAGTATCTTTGTGAAAAATTTGCACTAGTAACTCTGCAGATATATTGGCGTTGAGATTTACGCCTGTATCCACATATTCTTGTAAGCCAATTTCACGTTCAATGACAATTAATCCACCATAACGGATTTTTGATAGTCGTTCACTAGCCCTGACGATACATTGTATGACTGCCATTACTTGTTCATGACGACCTCGAAAGGTGATCCAGCTTCCCGCACGACCTAAACTAGTTAATGCTCTTCTTATTTCGGGCTGAAATATTACTGGGATTGCTAGCAAAAGTGCTGGAAGAGTAGCTCTAAGGAGCCATGAAACTGCGCGAAGTTGGAACAGTCCAGAGAATACAACTACTAAAATTACTAACACAATAACTCCACGAAGCAAGTTTACGGCTTGTGTGCCTCGCACTATTACTAGTAATGCATAAAACATTAATGCAACTACCAAGATATCAAGTGCTTCTACCCAAGTTAGTTGTTCTAGTAGTCGGGTAAGATCACTAAATACAGTATCGATGTGCGTTATTCCTCCGTTCTCAGTCAGTCAACAAAGTGTACAGAATGGCCTTTGCTGAATGCATACGATTGTGAGCCTGTTGGAAAATAACTGAATTAGGGCCATCTGCAACGTCACTAGTTATTTCTTCTCCGCGTTTGGCAGGTAGATCATGCATGACTATTACATTGGGTTTGGCTTCTGAAACAAGATCTTGGTTGACCTGATACGTCTTGAATAATTCCTGTCTGTACTCTGCTTCTTGTTCTTGTCCCATGCTTGTCCAGACATCAGTGTAAATTATGTCTGCGTTAGATACTGCTGCTATTGGATCTGTCATCTGTAGAAAACCCATTTTTTCTTTTGAAGAAATTTTCTTTATACGGTCGATCACGTCATCATTAAGTTCGTAGCCTTTCGGGCTTGCGATGGTGAAATCAATACCCACAAGAGCACATGTTAAAGCAAGTGAGGTTGCAACGTTGTTGCCATCTCCTACAAATGCCAATTTGAGCCCCTGCAATTTGGGCTTTAGTTCCATTATTGTCAGCATATCACCGAGAGCCTGGCAAGGGTGATTGTAATCAGATAAACCGTTAATCACAGGAATTGATGTGTATTTGGCAAGTTCGAGTATTTGATCATAATGGAAAACACGTGCCATTATTGCATCTACATATCCATCAAGTACTCGTGCTACGTCGGGTACTGATTCGCGTTTGCCTAGTTCGATTTCTTGGGGTGATATATAAATTGACTTTCCGCCTAGGTGGTGCATGGCCATTTCAAATGACACTCGTGTACGCAAGCTTGGTTTCTGGAAAATCATCGCTAGAGTCTTTCCATTTAGGACTGGTTGATTGCCAGTGTCAATATATTCTTTTTTAAGGTTGGACGCAAGATTAAGAAGGTTTTCAAGTTCTTTACTTGTGAAGTTG
>CAJWIA010000055.1 GCA_913040765.1 uncultured Anaerolineales bacterium
CCAGTGACCTCGAATATGACATCTGCCCCAGCACCATCTGTCCAGTCGTTCACGTATTCAATCAGGTCTTCGTCATTTGGATTGACCACAGTGAAACCTAATGATGAAGCAAGGTCTAAACGAAAATTGTTGATCTCTGATATTGTTACTTCTGCACCAATTGATCGAGCTACCAGTGCTACTAAGATTCCAATGGGCCCACATCCTAAAACCACTACGCGATCTCCCTTCATGACCTTTCCCAATCTAACATCATGACATGCTACTGCTATTGGTTCAATCATAGCGGCATGTGAAAGGGACGCCGTATTTGGTAACGCATGCACCGTGTGAGCGGGAACGTTCCAGAAGCTCTGAAATGAACCTGGTGTATCTATACCAAGAAATTCCAGTTGGTAACATATGTGACCTAATCCTCTGTTACATGCTGCACATTTTCCACAAGCGTTGAGTGGCATGATGGTGACGGGTTGACCAATCTCGAACCCATCCACTTTTGTACCTAAAGCACTGATTGTCCCTGCTGTTTCATGTCCCATTATGTGTGGAAGATCCACTCGTTGGTCCATAGCACCATTGAATATGTGTAGATCAGTACCGCAGATACCACTGTAGGCTGGTTGAACTTGGATTTGAAGAGGGTCTGGTTGATTGGGTACATAATCCTTTACTACGATTTCCTTGCTACCAGAATAGTAGGCTGCAGCCGTATTCATGATCGAACGCCCATAATCAAAATATAACTGCAAAAACTCTGCAAATTTGTTTTGTGTGTTTTAGACATTATTCTGCATTATCCTATTGTTTGTATGGATCTGCTGCGTCACGGAGTCCATCTCCTATAAAGTTGAACGCCAGTACTGTAACTATCACATATATAGCTGGAATAAATAGCCATGGGTGCAATGCTAGACTCCTTATATTTTGTGCATCTTGCAAGAGAACTCCCCAACTGACGGCGGGAGGCCGTATACCAATTTCTAAGAAGCTTAATGCGGTTTCTCCTAAAATCATCCCAGGAATGGATAGTGTCAGTATAACTATAAGGTAGCTGGCGAACGACGGTAATAGATGCTTGATAATGATATGAAAGTCGCTCATGTTAGATATCTTGGCAGCCATCACAAAATCGGCCTCGCGTAACTCCAAGAATTTTCCTCGCACAGTTCTCGCAAGAGTGGTCCAACCAACTGTCGCCAGAACTATTGTGATCCCGAAGTACACTTCTACAGACGACCAATCATGTGGTAATGCTGCTGCTAGTGCTATCCACAATGGTATTGATGGGATTGAGATAATGAATTCGATGATTCTTTGGATTACCATGTCGATAGCTCCACCAAAATAACCAGAAATGCCGCCGATAATACTACCCAGGAAAAAACTAAGGATTACTCCTACGAACCCGATAGACAGTGAGATTCGCGAAGCGTACACGTTTCTTGAAAACAGATCTCGACCGAATTCATCTGTGCCGAAAGGGAAATAGTAACCTGGTGATTCAACTCCTATCAAATGTAAGTCCGTTTCAAAGATCCCCCAAAATTTATAAGGATGGGTATGTACCAGGAATTGTATATCGTAGCAATTACTAGTGTCTTCTTCAAACATTCTCTCTAATGTGTCCATATTTAGGGTATATATGTAATTGCATACGAATGGACGTAAGTGAAATTTACCTTGCTCGTCGAAAAAATGTAAGTTCTGTGGAGGCATGGTAACATGATCTACATCTCTTTTCTGATAATCACTAAGTGAAAAGAAACCTGCAAATATTGCTATCGTATAAAATAATGCAAGCACAATAATTCCCACACGAGCTAGTTTGTGACGCTTAAATTTACGACGTACCAGTTCCCACTGGGACGCCACATAATAACTATCAGAAAAGTCGGTACTAGTTGGCGCTTTTGTTTTTGTTAGCTTAGATAACATTTTATTGTACGTCCTCTTATGAGCTGCTGCGCTCCATACGTATTCTAGGGTCTACAACAACTAATAGTACATCAGATATAACAGTCCCTAATAGGGTCAATATGGTCAGGAAGAGCAGGATTGACCCTGCGAGATATGTGTCCTGCGTGATAAGTGCTCTGAGCATCATAGGTCCTGCAGTAGGTAGACCCAATACTATGGCTGTGATAGCTCCGCCTGATATCAGATGTGGGAATAACCAAGCAAGATTACTGATTAAGGGATTCAGGCAAATTCTTACTGGATACTTGAACAATACTTTTGCACTGGGTAAACCTTTGCTTCGCGCTGTAATAACATACTGTTTTTCGAGTTCATCTAGCAGTGTGGCTCGCAGCACACGAATGAGACCAGCGGAACCTCCCGTAGCAACAACGAATACCGGTATAGGTAAATGTTTGGCTAAATCAAGCAGTTTTGCGATACTCCAGGGTGCATCCATAAATTCTTTAGAATATAGTCCGCTGAGGTTAACTCCAAAGTATCTCAGACCAATGAATAATAATACAAGTGCCAGCATGAAATTGGGTATTGCGAGTCCAATAAATCCCCAGGTAGTAAATATGTAGTCTCCCAAAGAATATTGATGAGTAGCAGAATAGATGCCGATAGGAATTGCAATTGCATAGGTGACGATTGTGCTTAATAGAGCAATGGTTATGGTCAATGTTAGTCTTTGTCCAATTAGCTCTTTAACTGGTCTTTTCCAATCGAAGGAATAGCCAAGGTTGCCATTTGTAATTTGTTCCACCCACTTTATGTATCTTATGTGTACAGGTTTATCAAGACCGAATTCTTTTTGGATCTGCTGACGGGTTTCCTCACTAATCGTGTGTCCGGTGCCCTCTAGGCGGCTCACAAGTGTGGATACGTAATCTCCAGGAGGTAACTCAATTACTATGAAGGTAACTATTGTAGTAACCCATAGCAATATGATTAAGTAACCTAAGCGTTGTAAAAGATATTTGTGCAAACCTAGAATTCCTTTTGCACATATTGCTTCACTAGGGGTTTCAAAGGGGGCAATTTATAGACAAATATCATTTTGCTCATAATTTGTTTAAGATGTGCTCCGTTCCATACGTATCCTCGGGTCAACTAATACCAGTAGAATGTCAGAAATCGTTGTACCTATAAGTGTTAACATAGTCAGAAACAGTAAGATGGAACATGACAGGAATGTATCCTGGGTTAGTAAAGCTCTCAGCATCATAGGTCCTGCAGTAGGTAGACCCAATACTATAGCTGTTATAGCCCCTCCTGATATCAGATTCGGAAACAACCAGGCCAAATTACTGACCAGAGGATTAAGGCACAGTCGCACTGGGTATTTGAAGAGCATTTTAGTATTGCTGAGACCTTTGCTTCGTGCAGTGATTACATATTGTTTCTCCAATTCATCCAGTAGTGTTGCACGCAGTACGCGGATTAGACCAGCTGAACCTCCAGTGGCAACAACAAAAACCGGTATCGGCAAATGTTTGGCCAAATCAAGCAGTTTTGCTATGCTCCATGGCGCATCCATAAATTCCTGAGAATATAGTCCGCTTAGGTTAACTCCAAAATATCTCAGACCAAAATATAATAATGCAAGTGCCAGCATAAAATTGGGTACTGCCAGTCCAAAAAATCCCCAGGTGGTAAAGATATAGTCACCTACAGAATATTGATGAGTAGCGGAATAGATACCGATAGGAATCGCAATCACATAGGTGACGATTGTGCTCAATAGAGCGATGGTTACGGTCAATGTTAGTCTTTGTCCAATTAACTCTGTCACAGGTCTTTTCCAATCGAAGGAATATCCGAGATTACCTTTTGCGGCAAGGGTTACCCATTTTACGTAGCGCATATGTGTGGGAAGATCTAGTCCGAACTCTTTTTTAATAGCCTGACGTTTCTCCTCATCAACATGCTGTCCAGCTGCTTCAAGCCTGCCGATAAGAGCAGTGGAATAATCTCCAGGGGGAAGTTGAACAATTACAAATGTAACAACTGTAGTCAACCATAATAGGAAAATCATGTAGCTAAATCGTTTAATCAGGTAATTTTTCAAGGATTATTTACCATTGGATACTTGCTTTTTTGTTATTGCCGACACTAATATGGATTAGCAGATATTTTATATATGTTTTGATCATGGTTGTGCCATGATGTTTGTAGACACAATTGTGACTTGCTGTATTGTAAACTATGACCATCAAGTTAGCAAAACCAATGACCAAGTTTTTGCTTCCACGATACTTATATGCAACACATAGAATTTTCGATAATTACGATTCTTTTCAGCAAGTGTTCTTGTAGACCAGTTGGTAATGGGTGTATAGTATGAGTATGGAATTAAGATACATCATAAGATTTGCTCCGAATTTTTATATAGAGAGATAAGGCATATGAACAAACAACGTATGTACAACAAAGTAGCAGTAGTCACAGGTGGCGGAAATGGAATCGGGCAAGCTATCGCTCGAAGATTGGCGGTTGAAGGGGCTAAGGTGGCTATTTGGGAAGTGGATGAGCAATCAGGTCAAACCACTGCCTCCGCAATCGAGGCAGATGGTTACAGAGCAAGTGCATTCTTATGCGATGTTGCTATTTATGATAATGTTGTTGCCGCAGCGGATGCAACCGAAGTTGCTTTCGGTAGTATCTCAATTCTTGTCAACAATGCAGGTATAGCGCATATTGGCACGGTTGAAAACACATCTGAAGAAGACTTTGACCGCATACAGCGAACAAATGTTAAGGGCCCTTACAATTGTCTAAAAGTTCTCATTCCACGGATGGTGAAGAGCGGAAGTGGAACTATTCTCAACCTAGCCTCCATTGCATCTAAGTTAGGTCTTTCCGAACGATTCGCCTACTCCACTAGTAAAGGGGCCGTACTGGCCATGACTCTTAGCGTTGCTAAGGACTATGTAGACAAAGGTATTCGATGCAACTGCATTTGTCCGGGGCGCGTACATACACCGTTCGTGGATGGATACCTGGAGGAATATTTCCCGGACGAGGATGAGCGTGCACAAGCATTCCAGACTCTTTCTGAATATCAACCTATAGGCCGAATGGGGACACCGGAAGAAATCGCCAACTTAGCCGCGTTTTTGTGTTCCGATGAGGCTTCCTTCATAACTGGTTCAGCCTACGATGTGGATGGTGGCACTATATTGATACGCTAAAATAATAAATACTTGTAGACAAAAACATGAAATTAAAACTCAGATTCGAAATCTATAAGCAATCTAGGGATGGGAGGTAATATATTATGAATCTAGGTCTAGCTAACAAGGTGGTCCTGGTTACTGGAGGGGCGAAGGGAATTGGAGGCGGAATTGTGCGTTCCTTTGCTAAAGAAGGTGCCAAGGTTTCCATAATTGATCGTAACCCAGATGTTGCTGCCCGATTGATTGAGGAATTAGAAGGCGGTGAAGCCACCTGTATACCAACAGAGCTAACAGATCTTAATGCTTGTCGACAAGCTATTGAGAAAACAGCGAATTGGAGAGGTGGTCTTGATATCTTGGTCCATAATGCAGGTGTCAACGATGGTATTGGCCTTGATGCTGCGCCTGCGGATTTTATTGATTCACTTCGAAAAAATCTACTTCATGTCTTTGCTCTCACTCATCATGCTCTGCCATATCTCGAAAAATCAAGAGGATCTATTATCAACGTGGGCTCTAAGGTAGCTGAAACAGGTCAAGGCGGTACTTCTGGTTACGCTGCCTCGAAAGGTGCTATCAACGCGCTCACTCGCGAGTGGGCTGTAGATCTTGCTGATCGAGGTATTCGTGTGAATGCCGTAATTCCGGCAGAAGTCATGACACCACTTTACGAAAAATGGTTGGCATCACTAAATGATCCACAGGCTACCATCGAATCTATCCGGGCGAATATCCCACTAGGAAAGCGAATGACGACTGCGGAGGAAATTGCTGATGCTGTTGTTTTCCTTGCATCCGAACGATCCTCTCATACTACAGGTCAAATATTTCATCCAGACGGCGGATATGTCCATTTAGATCGTTCCTACGGCAAGATACAATTAGACTGAGTTAACTTCCTATCCAAAGCAATCATTAGATAGGAGCTTAAAATATAGAAGTTATATTGTCAATTATGCATTTGCGTGTATACTTGAACCGTCACTTTTTGTCATTTTCTAATTGAGGATTTGGTTACGTGGCGAGATTGTCTCATCACGTGTTGTGGTTGGGTCTATAATAATCAATCACATACAGATCAATATGCGTTTGTTTCTGAAAAAAAGGAGAAGTCACATGGCTAAAAATGTAGGCTACAGACTTGTTGTAGGCGCTATGGTAATTGGCTTAGTGCTTTCAGCTTGTTCACCACAAGTTGTCGAGGTTGAGAAGGAAGTTGTGGTGACTCAAATTGTTGAAAAAGAGGTTGAAGTCGAAGTAGAAAAAGTAATTGAGAAAGTGGTTGAGGTTGAGAAGTCAGTTACTGAGTATGTAGAAGTAGAGAAAGTAGTAGAGAAAATAGTCGAGGAGCCAATTACTTTGCGTGTCATGGTAATGGGCAATGCACGGGTTGAGGATTTTGCAAATAATGAATTTACCCGATATCGAGAGGAGCAGACTGGCATTAAAATAGAATGGGAAGTTGTTCCTTCGGGAGCAGGACCAGAGAAATTGGCCTTGGCACTTGCAAGTGGCGACTTACCAGACATTTTCCTACAAATGAGCATACAGCCGGCAACACAGGCGGTGTATGGTGCTCAAGGATTGTTCCAACCTTTGAATGGATTGATCGAAGAATACGGAGAACACACAAAAGCGATGTTTGCAACTTCTCCACAGATAGAAGAGCTCATCACCACACCAGACGGAGTTATCTATGGGATACCGAAACACAATGAGTGCTTCCATTGTTATTATTCTCAGAGGGCGTGGATTAATATCAAATGGTTGGATGCTTTGGGATTGGATATGCCCCAAACTACCGAGGAATTGGTAGATGTGCTGACGGCATTCAAGGATCAGGATCCGAACGGTAATGGAATTGCTGATGAGATTCCACTAGTAGCTGCAACAAAGGGTTGGAATACCAACATTGACGGCTTTCTGATGCAGCCGTTTATCTACTCGGAGCAGTTCAATCATAAATATCTTATCTTGGAAGATGGTGTGATTGATGATGCGGTTACCCAGGATGGATGGAGGGAAGGGTTACGATACTTGAACAGGCTGTTTGAATTAGGTCTGTATGGGGCGGAAAGCTTTACCCAGGGCAACAAGGACGTGCGTGTAATGATTGAGAATCCCGATGCCAATCTAGTTGGACTTGGAATAGCAGGTGCCATGGGAGCAATATCACAGATGGATGGTGAATTAGGCCGTTGGCTTGAGTATAGGCCGTTAGCCCCCGTAGAAGGACCGACTGGACGACGGGAAACTATCTTCAATCCATATTCAACAAAGCATGGAGAGTGTGTGATAGCCGCCACCAGTGAACATACTGTTGAAGCGTTCAAGTGGTGTGATGGGATGCTGTCACTAGATAATACGATGCGCGGTCTCCTAGGACGTCCTGATATAGACTGGAAATGGTCAGATCCGGGAGAGACCAGTATTTCTGGTGGGCAAGCCATATGGACCAGAATATTGAGTTATGGAGATGTCCAAAGCTATCACTGGGCACAAACAGGACCTTCCTACAGGTCATTCGAGTTTCGCTCAGCTGAATCCGCACATGATCCCGAAGAGAATAGTGAGGTGATTTTGTGGAATGAGACCCTTGAGAAAATGAAACCCTATGCTAGAGACATTAGTCAAGTTCTTCCTCCACTTACCTTCAGCGAAGCTGCATCAGCAGAATATGCGGATCTGGACCTGGCGATTGTTGATTATGTAAAAGAAATGGAAGCGGCATTTGCTCTAGGATCGGAAGATATCGATGATGATGCTGTCTGGGCAGATTATGTTGCTACTATGGAAGGATTAGGTGTGGATAGGTACGTAGAAATTCACCAGGAAGCATATGATCAGCAGTGGAAGGGCAGGCATTAAGCCTCTATCGTTGAGATAACTAGTATTAACTAATATGAATATCTAACTAGTTAATACTATAGTCTAGGACTGACTATAATGAGCGGTAAGAATCTTGTTGTCTTACCGCTCATTTGTTAGTTGTTGCAGTGCGTAATATATTAGTAGGACGAGAATTGATGATACTTAATTACAACCAACAAAAAATGTTCAATCGTGTTAAAAGACA
>CAJWIA010000056.1 GCA_913040765.1 uncultured Anaerolineales bacterium
TAACAACTAATGATCAAATTAGTTGCTTATTCTTCACTTGGCTTAGTACCAAGATGCTTGTCAAACCAACCAGAAATTCTGCGCAAGCGTTCAATACGATTGCCAGGACGACCACCACGTGACAAACCATGATTCTCGCCCTCAAATATTACCAGCTCAACCTCACGACCCATCCAACGTAACACCGCAAACAACTGCTCCGCCTGCTCAAGCGGAACACGATGATCTTCATCACTGTGAACAATTAGAAGTGGCGTATGCATATCTTCTGCATAAGCAACAGGAGATTGACGCCAAACTTGCTCTAGATTACTCCAAGGATCTTCTCCAGTCTCGTTGCGAGTACCCTCAGGACCATTGTCGGCAGTACCTACCTTACTCAAATGGTTAACGATCGAACGTTGTGCCACAGCAGCTGCGAACCGATCAGTATGACCAACAATCCAGTTGGTCATGTAACCACCACAACTACCGCCAGTTACCCCCATGCGCTTCTCGTCCACATAACCACGCGCGATCAATTCATCAACCCCCACCATCGTCTGTTCGTAATCCCTGCCACCTTGATCTCCTTCACTAGCCACTGTCCAGGCCTGACCATAACCAGCCGTAGTACCAATCGCATTAAAATACGCAACCAGATAACCAGCATTAGCTAAACTCTGAAACTCATGATTGAAATCCCAGGAAAACATAGAACAATGTACATATAACACGAGTGGGTATTTGCGTTTCTCATCAAATCCAGGAGGCTTCATCAACCAAGCATGTACTTTCTCTCCTTGGCCAGCATCAAACCAATACATCTCTGGAGTCCCCAGCCAATGATCTCGCAACCATGGGTTTATATCAGTCAAACAACTACTTTCACCTTGTTCCCAAATATATATGTCACCAGGACTAGATGGATCTGCTAAACCATAAGCCACATTACCACCTACAGCAGGACTGTACTCAAAAACCACTTGCTCGCCCTTGATCAATAATTCTTTGTTGCCTTTAACATCAATGCGATACAAATTTGTCGCAGCTTGCTCTGTCAACAGAAAATAAATCCAAGGATCTCCACTAGCCCACTTGAGCGTCACATTGGTCAAGCTTGGCCGCTGATCAGCCACTCCATAGTTGCCAACCTCTTGATCCAATCCAGGCGCAAGTTCGTGTGCTGTTTGTTTCTCCACATCTGCTAAATATGGGGTCATGAAAATCCTACGGTTAGTAGGAGCAGGATGTGTATGACCAGCAAAGGCAATATATTTATCGTCTTCGCCCCAGACTGGACTATGACATTTACCAACCCAATCTGGCAAAAGTCTGAAAGGTGCCCCTCCAGGATGGTCACAAATAAATATCTGACCTTGACCAAGCTCTGTATTTTGCTCACGGGCAACACCAATAAACGCTAAACGCTCCCCCTTATTACTCCATTTTGGCTCCGCATAATCACACTCACTATGAGTGATTTGACGCAGTGCACTAGAATTCAATTCCAATACCCAGATCTGCAAAAAACGATCATGTACCCAACCTACACCATCTTGCTTGTAACGTAAGCGTCGTACAACTTTAATGGCTGGTTTAGGTACGCCATCGCGCGGACCTCTATCATCTGGATTAGCTACAGGAGTCCAACGTACTCCAACAAGCCTCTCTCCACCAGCTGACCAATCCAAACTGGACAAAGGCTCTCCATCAACCTCAAAAATCTCTTCCTCTTCAGTTTCAACAGAATATATATGCACTGCACTGCCTACCACATCGGCTTCTACAGAGCGCCAAGAGTAAGCTAAACGACTGCCATCTTTGCTCCATGCTATTGCTGAAGCTACACCAACCTCAGGCGTAAGACACTTGCCCTCGGAACTGTTCACACTCCTGAGATATACACGTGAGATATAACCATTAGTATCTGAATGTGGCTGTTTTACTGTGTAGGCTACTGTTTGACCATTCGGACTAAGAGTGATTTCATCTGCCCAAGAAAACTTGAGCAAGTCCTCTGCAATTAACCCACGCTGTACACTACCGTATTTGCTATTCGCAATATCCATAATCTAATACCAATAATATACCAATCAATCTTCAGGATAAGCCCAACTATGTGCATGAGGCTGAATTATTCAAACCTAACAACTAATGATCAAATTAGTTGCTTATTCTTCACTTGGCTTAGTACCAAGATGCTTGTCAAACCAACCAGAAATTCTGCGCAAGCGTTCAATACGATTGCCAGGACGACCACCACGTGACAAACCATGATTCTCGCCCTCAAATATTACCAGCTCAACCTCACGACCCATCCAACGTAACACCGCAAACAACTGCTCCGCCTGCTCAAGCGGAACACGATGATCTTCATCACTGTGAACAATTAGAAGTGGCGTATGCATATCTTCTGCATAAGCAACAGGAGATTGACGCCAAACTTGCTCTAGATTACTCCAAGGATCTTCTCCAGTCTCGTTGCGAGTACCCTCAGGACCATTGTCGGCAGTACCTACCTTACTCAAATGGTTAACGATCGAACGTTGTGCCACAGCAGCTGCGAACCGATCAGTATGACCAACAATCCAGTTGGTCATGTAACCACCACAACTACCGCCAGTTACCCCCATGCGCTTCTCGTCCACATAACCACGCGCGATCAATTCATCAACCCCCACCATCGTCTGTTCGTAATCCCTGCCACCTTGATCTCCTTCACTAGCCACTGTCCAGGCCTGACCATAACCAGCCGTAGTACCAATCGCATTAAAATACGCAACCAGATAACCAGCATTAGCTAAACTCTGAAACTCATGATTGAAATCCCAGGAAAACATAGAACAATGTACATATAACACGAGTGGGTATTTGCGTTTCTCATCAAATCCAGGAGGCTTCATCAACCAAGCATGTACTTTCTCTCCTTGGCCAGCATCAAACCAATACATCTCTGGAGTCCCCAGCCAATGATCTCGCAACCATGGGTTTATATCAGTCAAACAACTACTTTCACCTTGTTCCCAAATATATATGTCACCAGGACTAGATGGATCTGCTAAACCATAAGCCACATTACCACCTACAGCAGGACTGTACTCAAAAACCACTTGCTCGCCCTTGATCAATAATTCTTTGTTGCCTTTAACATCAATGCGATACAAATTTGTCGCAGCTTGCTCTGTCAACAGAAAATAAATCCAAGGATCTCCACTAGCCCACTTGAGCGTCACATTGGTCAAGCTTGGCCGCTGATCAGCCACTCCATAGTTGCCAACCTCTTGATCCAATCCAGGCGCAAGTTCGTGTGCTGTTTGTTTCTCCACATCTGCTAAATATGGGGTCATGAAAATCCTACGGTTAGTAGGAGCAGGATGTGTATGACCAGCAAAGGCAATATATTTATCGTCTTCGCCCCAGACTGGACTATGACATTTACCAACCCAATCTGGCAAAAGTCTGAAAGGTGCCCCTCCAGGATGGTCACAAATAAATATCTGACCTTGACCAAGCTCTGTATTTTGCTCACGGGCAACACCAATAAACGCTAAACGCTCCCCCTTATTACTCCATTTTGGCTCCGCATAATCACACTCACTATGAGTGATTTGACGCAGTGCACTAGAATTCAATTCCAATACCCAGATCTGCAAAAAACGATCATGTACCCAACCTACACCATCTTGCTTGTAACGTAAGCGT
Source organism: uncultured Anaerolineales bacterium (assembly GCA_913040765.1). Lineage (GTDB taxonomy): Bacteria > Chloroflexota > Anaerolineae > Anaerolineales > UBA11657 > UBA11657. The sequence goes on from CAJWIA010000056.1 coordinate 3,685, forward strand.
CGTACAACTTTAATGGCTGGTTTAGGTACGCCATCGCGCGGACCTCTATCATCTGGATTAGCTACAGGAGTCCAACGTACTCCAACAAGCCTCTCTCCACCAGCTGACCAATCCAAACTGGACAAAGGCTCTCCATCAACCTCAAAAATCTCTTCCTCTTCAGTTTCAACAGAATATATATGCACTGCACTGCCTACCACATCGGCTTCTACAGAGCGCCAAGAGTAAGCTAAACGACTGCCATCTTTGCTCCATGCTATTGCTGAAGCTACACCAACCTCAGGCGTAAGACACTTGCCCTCGGAACTGTTCACACTCCTGAGATATACACGTGAGATATAACCATTAGTATCTGAATGTGGCTGTTTTACTGTGTAGGCTACTGTTTGACCATTCGGACTAAGAGTGATTTCATCTGCCCAAGAAAACTTGAGCAAGTCCTCTGCAATTAACCCACGCTGTACACTACCGTATTTGCTATTCGCAATATCCATAATCTAATACCAATAATATACCAATCAATCTTCAGGATAAGCCCAACTATGTGCATGAGGCTGAATTAACTCAATAGTAAAACCGACTCCGTCATCTGGATAAACAAATGCTTCATATCCATCGTTAGCATCAAAAATCTTGTCTTGATAGATAGGTATACTATTTTCGTTTAGATACCTAATATCATTCTCTATCGTATCCGTCTGTAAGGCAAGATGTTCCAACTCTTGCCCACGCTCTTGAAGAAATTTGTTGACACGAGATTCAGGGTTCCAGTTCTGCACAATGTGCAACCAACATTCGTTTCCCAGCAAAACTCGTGCATCAAGCTGCATACCTTGCCCTTGATCGTCACGGAAATCACGAGCAGGCAATCCAAACAGATTCTCAAATCTTTCACATGCTGACTTTAAATCATCAACACCAACGCCTATATGATGAAGTCGAAGCAGACCCATTGTATCGCTTACAGATTCATTGCCTACATCCTCAGGATAAGTCCAACTTGTATCATGGGGTTGAATCAATTCAATAGTAAAACCAATCCCATCGTCAGGATATACAAAAGCCTCATATCCATCATTGGCATCGAAAATCTTGTCTTGAAAAATGGGCACGCCCATATCACGAATACGTTGCACATCAGTCTCTATGTCATCAGTTTCCAAAGCTATATGCTCAAGCCCTTCACCAACATTTTCCACGAATTGATAAACTCTTGAGTTAGGATCCCAGTTATGCACAATATGAATCCAACAATCATTTCCAAGTAAAATCCGAGAATCATACTGCATACCTTTACCCTGATCGTCACGGAAATCACGGGCCTTTAAACCAAACACCTTTTCGAATTTGTTGAGAGTAGTTTGAAAATCCTTTACCGCAATGCCAATATGCTGTACACGAACAATTGTCATACCACTAATCTCCTATTAATTACTATGCGAATTCACAAGTACAATTTATATATTACGCATATGTTGTCTGACTAAACTGCAGAGACACGCTAATTCTACCACCAGCAAAAATTTGTCTCTGGAAGCTAATAATCTAGAGTAGATGATCTGCCGTAATGCTTTGTAAAGTTGAGGTAGCTGCAATAAATAAAGCCCGCTGAAGGCGGGCTTTATTTTCCTTCGCTATTCTACTGGTACATTCATTGCGTCCCAATCGGATTGGCTACAAAACTTCGTCACATTACGACCATCAGGAAGTTTTCCACGAAACGCATAACGAGTTCTTACCGAACCATTCTTTGTAGTAGAAGTATAACTAGTCTTCTTTATCTGACCATCTTGAAGCGTAACCTTCTCGCGGTTCTTTACATCATAAAACTCTACTGACATTATACTGGCCTCCTTACCGGAAGTTTGGGATGACAGCAGCGGGCCTGCCATCATGTATTCATAAAAATATTGTTTTGCCCGAGGCCCTGCTCGAGACAGACTAATAAACTAATCGGTAAAACTACCATGATCTTACCGTACGACAGGTATTAGCACTATTCAGATTATACACTAAATGTTACTCAGTATGTATACTGAATACAACCAAAGAATAGCCTATATAATATGAACAATTAAACTAACAATCACAGTATTTTGTCATATCAATTGTACACAATAAGACACAGAAACCAATTCAAAATATAATGAGTAAATTTACTATAAGTAATAGTGTCGAAAATATTCGTAGACACTCGCTAGAGCAGAAACTTCAACATAAATTAGGAAATGCGATTTATCATCCTTGTTTGACATATGATACACTCTTCACACTGTGCAGTAAGCCTAGAATCAGGAGGCAAAATGCCGACCAAAATAACAATGCCAAAACTAGGTGAAAGCGTAGTGGAAGGCACGATCAACAAATGGCTGGTCCAAGAAGGCGATCAAGTACGACAATATGATCCTATTCTTGAAATCACTACTGACAAAGTGGACGCAGAGATACCCTGTAGCACAAATGGAATAATACTTAAATTGCTTGTTTCTGAGGGTGATACAGTACAAGTAGGTGGGCTGTTGGGTTGGATAGGAGAACCTGATGAAGTTATCGAGACTAAACCAAATGATGGTTCAACTGTATCAGGCTCGACCAAATCGGCATATTCTTCACATAGCACATCCCCAGCAACCCAGGAAATCTACATGTCTCCAGTAGTCAAAAAAATGATTTCAGAAAACAATCTTGACATCACTCAAATAAAGGGTACTGGCCGAGAGGGCCGAATTACCAAAAAAGATGTGCAAACCATTATTAATACAAAAGACGATAATGCAACGCCTGAGCCATCAGCTACAGAGCAAGCTATGACTCCAATGCGCAAAGCAATTGCCCAACACATGGTACATAGCATTCATACTTCGGCCCACGTCACCACTGTCTTTGAAGTAGACATGACCAATGTTACTAACCATCGAAAAATAAATAAGGCATCGTATGCAAACGATAATATCAACCTGACATATACCGCTTACTTTCTTTACGTATCTGCTTCGACTCTGTCATCTCACAAAGCAATGAACAGTACACTTGTGAATGACAAAGTGTTGATAAAGGATGATATTAATGTCGGGTTTGCAGTTTCATTAGAAGAGGATGGCCTAATAGTGCCTGTCATTCGAAATGCTGATAAAAAAACTCTTAGCAAATTAGCGTATGAACTCAATGATCTAGCGACGCGTGCCCGTAACCATGAGCTGCAGCCAGATGAAGTACAGTATGGCACATTCACAATAACAAATCATGGTGTCTTTGGTTCTGTAGTAGCAACAGCAATAATAAACCAACCTCAGTGCGCGATCATGGGAATAGGGGCAATACAAAAACGTGTAGTAGTAATAGAGGATATAATGGAAATTCGTCCTATGGCGTACATATCCCTCACCTTCGACCATCGCATAATAGACGGAGCATACGCCGATAAATTTTTAAAGAAAGTCAAAAATGAATTGGAGCAATGGGCATAATATGAACTATGACATGTTGGTGATCGGCGCCGGACCCGGAGGATATGTATGCGCCATACGAGCCAGTCAATTAGGACAAAAAGTAGCCATCATCGATAAGGAGTGGCTAGGTGGAGTATGCTTGAACATTGGTTGTATACCTAGTAAAACGCTTCTCAAGAACGCAGAAATTGTCGATATTATCCGCAACCGAAGCAAAGAATTTGGTTTCACTTTTGACAATATAGATATTGATTATAGTGTTGCTGTCCGTCGATCACGAAAGGTGTCACAGAGACTAACCAAAGGCATCGAATATCTGATGAAGAAAAACAATATAGATGTATATATGGGTAGTGCCCATATCCAATCAATTAACGAAATAGAAATTGCTCAGACAAATGGAAAAATCACAACGATTACTGCCGACAACGTTGTGATTGCCACCGGAGCAAGACCAATAACTCCCAATGAATTCAAAATAGACAATAGAAACATTATTACTTACAGAGATGCCATACTACAAGATAAATTGCCTAAATCAGTAGTCATTATTGGAGGTGGAGCTATCGGAGTAGAATTCGCCACCATCTGGAATTCGTATGGAAGCGAAGTCACAATCGTCGAGATGATGAATAACATACTGCCAATGGAAGATATTGAAATTAGTACCGAACTCACAAGATCATTCACTAAAGCTGGTATACGAATACTGAAAGACTCAAAAGTAGAAGAAATCAGTCTGGAAGATCAAAATGTCACCATTACAATCTCAAATGAAAGTGGTCACAATTCTATTCAAGCCGAACAAGTACTAGTAGCAATTGGATTTACTCCCAACATAGAGGGTTTAGGTCTAAATGCCATGGGTGTTACAAAAGATCCACAAGGCTTCATACAAGTCGATGACAACATGTCTACAAACATAGAAAATGTGTATGCTATTGGGGATGTAACCGGCAAACTTCTACTTGCACACGTGGCAACTGCACAAGGCATTGTGGCAGCAGAAACAATTGCTGGACATCAGACTGTA
>CAJWIA010000057.1 GCA_913040765.1 uncultured Anaerolineales bacterium
TGGTTTACCGTCTTTACCTATTTCATTCCCCAATGTAGTAATTATTGTCCCAAAATTAGGATCGTCAGCTGAGTACTTATTTATAATCATAATAAACCTTGTGGAGGTTTTAACATATTAGCCCATTAGTTCCACGCTGCTGAAATTTTACCATTGATATAATAATCGCAAGTTTTGTGACATCAGTATTATCAGCAGCTAACTTGTATTCTGTTTAGACATTTGTTTGCGATATATCAGTGCTACAACTGATGCTAGTGCTACGATAGCCATCAAAGTCTGGTTAGCATTTAGGGTAGCGATTCTACTGCTATCTACCCTTATAAATTCTAGTAGGAATCTAATAGATGGATATACAACAAAGTAGCCTAATGTTATATCTCCCGGGATTAGTTTGCTGTTGTGTTTACGATTAATCCATAGTAAGAAAATACAGCCGAGCAAATTAAGTATTGATTCGTATAGGAAAAGTGGGTGAAAGTATGAATGCTCGACGTATTCCGGGGTTCGATTTTGTGGTGCAATATATATTCGCCAAGGAAGATCGGTTGGTAACCCATATAATTCTTGATTAACGAAATTTCCCCAGCGTCCAATCGCTTGGCCAAGTAATACTGCTGGCATAAGTATATCAGCCCAGATCGGAAAGCTCTCCTTTTTTATTTTGGTGTAAATCCATAGAGTCAGCGCGCCTCCCAATAGCCCTCCGGGTATTCCTAATCCTCCCCTCCATAATTGTATTATCTTGACTGGGTCTGTAAAATAAGGGTTGGGTGCGCCTGCAGGCATCATGCTTGGTGATGGGGTCACAACGTGGTACAGTCTTGCACCTATTATTCCTCCTATTAAGAGCCACGTCAATAGATCCCAGACGAACAATGGATTGAGTTTAAGCCTTTTAGCCTCGTATGAGGCCAGATAACCGCCTGCAATTGCACCTGTGACAATTATTACTCCATAGAACCTTATATACAGAGGCCCAAGATGAATTCCTAAGCTATCTATTGACATTTAGTGATGCTGTGTTGGATCATGTAAAACACTAGTGGTTATACCATTGCTTGCGAACGTGTAGGACGCGTTGTACTGCTGTTATGTTTGCTAGCGGGGCAATTATCCATAAGGCTATTTCTGGATGATTGAACAATAGTGCTGGAGCGAGTACCAGGTATCTTTCTAGTCTTGTCATAAAGCCTACATTGGCCTTGAACCCAAGGGCTTCGGCCCTTGCTCTGGTATATGACACCATTAGTGAGCCTACCAGAGCTAGTAGTACTAATACCGTAGACTGAGCAGCATTCGTGGTAGCATAATGCACTAATAAACCAAGCATTATGACTGATTCTGACCAACGGTCGCTTGTGGAGTCAACAAATGCTCCCCATGGGCTGATTGCTCCTTTAGCTCGAGCTGTTGCTCCATCAAGAGCATCTATTGGGCCCATTACAAGTATTATTATTCCGCCCCATAGAAAATTGCCTTGAGATAGGAAGTATGCTCCAATCATATTGCCTACTAGACCACTAAATGTTAGTACATTAGGATGTATTCCTAGCTTCACAATGTATTCTGCCACGGGAGCAAGTACAAAACTAAATATCTGGCGTACCCAGTCGGTAAATGTGTGTAATGTGCCTAATCGATTTGCTGGTTCAGGGTTACTCATAGGAGGATTGTGTATGGTGATCAACTACAGTCTAGATTTATCTTTAACGACCACAATTTAATTTGGTTCAATAAGCGTATTTGATGATTAATCATTAAGCGTCTAATATCGATCGATGGGTCAAGTGCTCAGTTTACCATACATGTTAATATAATGTCTAATCTGAATAGGTAATAACTAACTGAATTTATGGTGTAAAATAGCTTTATCAAATACTAGGAAGAATTGTTAATTAGTAGTAGGCAATAGGAAAGGAAGTAACATGCCAAAATTAAAGATTGAAGGTGTTGGAAAATTTGATGTGGATAATGGTACTCGTTTAGTGTTGGCAATTAGTGACAATGATGGCGACATCAATCATGCTTGTGGTGGGAATGCAAGATGTACTACATGTAGAGTGAAGTTTATTAGTGGGGAGCCGGACAAATATACAAAGGCAGAATATGAGAAACTGAATCAAACCAATTCTATTGGGGAATATAGGTTATCTTGCCAATGTCTAGTTGGTGGGGATATGTCTGTAATCGTATTGGATAGATTTAGTGCTTCAGGACGACCCGATCCAGGGTCCCGTCCAGATAATAATATAACTCCAAATGCTGAATGGGTTACCCTCTAATCACTTAACAAAACCATTATTTGTATTTTTGTCTCTAGGCCAAAACATTGGCTTGCAACTTAGGGTTGATGCGTGTTGGTGTAGGACGCTTGGTAGGATTTCATTAGTAAGCCCATGCGGTTAGTGAGATAGCCGGGTTTGCCATCACCTATAATTTGCTTGTCGACTCTTACTACAGGCACAACATTTCTCGTTGAAGACGCAAAAAACATTTCTTTGATAGCACCTAAATTGCTCAGCATGATGTTTTTTTCTGACACCTGTATATCATTAGATTTTGCTAAATCTAATATGACCTTTCTAGTAATTCCATCAAGTATTGTGCCGTCTAATGGTGGCGTTAGTAAGTGATCGTGTTGATCCACAACAAATATACTAAAAGTGGTTCCTTCCAATATTGTATTATTGTCTAATGGTGAGACGAATAAGGCATCGTCTGCTTTGTAGTGCTGCACCACTGTTTGATTTGCAACTACTGCGCCAATATAACTAAGTAATTTTACTTCGGGCCATTCTCTTTGGTAGACAAAGCTTGCTAGTGATATTCCATCTTGGTACCATAAATCGGGAGGGGACGTCAGTGGAGAGGCTACAATATACAGGTGTGCTGGTTGATTTGGTACCATTGTGCCTGGTTTGGGCGAGCCGCCGCTGTACATAATTTGCATGATCATATCGTCTGCTGGAGAATTCTTGTTAACCAATGCAAATATTATCTCTCGTAGCTTTTCGGCATTATGAGGGAGTTGCATTTCTAGTATTTGCGCTGAGCTAAATAGGCGCTCAATGTGATTTTCCAGTCGAAAAACATTACCCTTGTTTAAGGTCCTACAAGATGTAAATATTCGGTAGCCACGAAAAGTTCCTAACATGTCTTGCGAGACATTAATGCTTAGGTCATTTGTCAGGACAAATTCACCGTTAGCGTATGAATAGATCGATTTTGCCATAATGTTTATTTTGGAATTGTATTACAGACATTGTGATAAAGGGCCTCATTATAAGCTTGATAGTGTTGAGACTATATTTTAGTATATTTTAATTGATATAACGTGTCCGTCTAATAAAATAGTTCATATGAGATTTATACATAGTATAATGTTCTCAGTGTATTGTATATAAAATAATTTGTAACGCTTTGATCTTGATTGTGCAAAGATGTTTATGCTAATTATGGATGATAGGAGTGCATATGAATAATAGTGACGAATCAAATGAGTTAGAGGGTAAAGTCGATACTAATAGTCGTAATAAGACGCAATCTAATGACTATGCAGAAACTGTGGAGCAGAAGACGCAAGATATAGCTGCGTCGGTTGGCAATCTAATATCTAAGCGTCGACAGATTTGGGAGATAACCCTTAATGTGATTCGTAGATCATGGTGGATGATACTAGCTATCGGAATGATAATGTGGGCATCTGCCGATCCTGGTGTGCTCAATTTGTTTTTATTGGGTATATCGTTTATAGGACGGCTTTTATTTGCCGTTCTATTCATGGTGGTGCAATTTGGGGCACTATTTTGGTTCATTAGTAGAACTAGAACAGTTGTGGTTAAACCTGGAGATGATAAACAGGTTACTTTTGATGATTATTGGGGACAGCCAGCTTTACTAAGATTGGTAAAGCAGTGGATTAGCCTCCTCGGAGATCGAGACAAGTTTGTCGAGATGGGTGGACAGTACATTAATGGCCTAATGCTATTTGGAGAGCCCGGCACTGGAAAGACTTTATTAGCAAAAGCTATGGCTGGCGAAGCAGGTATAGCTTTTATGTCTGTGGAGGGATCTACATTTCGGGGTATGTTTTGGGGTATGGATACTCTAAAAATGATGACGTTTGTGAAAAAAGCCCGAAAATTGGCTAGGGAATACGGAGCATGTATTGCGTATATTGATGAAATAGATGCAGTTGGAATGAGTCGTGGGGGAGTTATGGGCGGTGGTCAAATGTCGGGTATGATGGGTGGTGGCATGATGAACGGTGCGTTGACACGCTTGCTTTATGAAATGGATGGAATAAGCGAGCTTTCTCGAATGGACACATTAAAGGCGCGTATTAGAAAGATGCTAGGGAAAGAGCCTGTTAAGCGAGATTGGCATGTACTTTTTATGGGTTCAACTAACCGTCCTGACGTACTTGATCCAGCTCTTTTAAGGCCAGGAAGATTTGATCAAATAATTAAAGTCGATAGGCCTGATCGTGTAGGACGTAAAGCAATTGTTCAAGGATATTTGTCAAAGATCAATCATGACGTAGCTATAGATGTTGATGCAATTGTTGCAGATACTCCAAGAGCTACGCCGGCACAGGTTATGTCGGCAATTACTAAGGATTCTGTTAGACGAGCACTGTTTGCTAATAGAGAGTACGTGAAGCAAGAAGACATTGACCAAGCTATCCAGGAACAATTAGTAGGAATGGCGAATCCAATTGAAGATATGGATCCGGTCTTGCTCAGACAAGTAGCTTATCATGAATCTGGCCATGCGATTGTTCAGCACTATGTGATGCCGGATCAACGCATATCTCGTGTGAGTATAGTTCGGAGGTCAAGTGGCACTTTAGGGTATATGTTGCCAGTGGATACTGTTGAGATGTATGGACAGCCGCTCAGAAGGATTGTTAGTCGAATAATGGTAGCTCTTGCGGGTCATTTGGCAGTGAAGGTATTTATGGGAGAATTTTGGACTGGAGCTACGGGGGATTATAATATGGCTAGAATGGAGTTCCGAAACCTTGCGGTGCACGGATTTTTTGGTCCACCCGTATCTGAGTTGTACCGTGATGTGAAAGAACTTCAGTTTTCCGATGAAAGAGTTGAAAGGATTTGGGTCAGTCTAGAGGATCAAATTGAAAAAATGCTGGTAGAACATGCCGATGAGGTTGAAGCTTTGGTAGAGCGGCTACTTGAAAGGCGAGATTTATCCAACAAAGAAGTATTGGAATTGCTAGGCAAAAATAGTTTGCAGTTAGCCCAAGATGAAGGTGTAGAGATGGAGAGTGTTTTGGAGCAAATAGGCACAAGTGTAGAGGGTTTAGAGTACAAGCGTAGACAGGCTAAAATAACAGCGTCAAAAGTAGATAGTGATACAACTAAAACTACTAATAGTTAAGCATCTCTTATCTGCCAAGAATGAGCAACTAGGCTTGCAGGTCGGTTCTTAGAAAAGCTTCCATAAGTTCATCGAGGTCGCCATCCAACACAGATTGAGCATTACCTATTTCGTGTAGAGTGCGGTGGTCTTTTACCAACTGATAAGGGTGAAGAATATACGATCTTATTTGGCTGCCCCACTCAGCTTTAACGTAGTCTCCTCGTAGATCGTCGAGTTCTTTTTGTCTTTGTATTTCTTGTGCTTCATATAGTTTTCCGCGTAAGACTTTCATGGCATTCTCTCTGTTTTGCGCTTGAGAACGTTGGTTTTGGCATTGAACTACTATTCCAGTGGGTATGTGCGTTATACGTACTGCGGTATCATTTTTTTGCATGTGCTGTCCTCCTGCGCCTTGGGCACGGAAGGTATCTATATTTAGATCCTTTGGGTTGATAGTGATTTCTGTTACTGTGTCAATGTCAGGTAATGCTTCAACCATAGCAAAGGATGTATGTCGTCTGTTGGCTGAATCAAATGGTGAAATGCGTACTAGGCGGTGGACTCCTCTTTCTGCTCGCAAATATCCGTAAGCATAAGGTCCATCTATGATTACTGTAACACTTTTGATGCCAGCTTCGTCACTAGTTGATTGGTCGATTATTTCTGTTGTATATCCGCGTGTTTCTGACCAACGCAAATACATTCGAAGTAACATACCGGCAAAATCTTGGGAGTCTACGCCTCCGGCTCCTGCATGGAGAGTGAGGATAGCATTGCCGCGCGAATGCTTGCCAGAAAGCATAGCTTCTACATCTAGTCTAGTAGTTCTATGCTCGATTTCTTCAACTTCGGTTGATAGTTCATCTCTAAGTGAACTGTCATCCATTTCTGCTAATTCTATTGCATCAGATATTCTGCGTATTAGATTTTCCCATTCCTGAATTTGTTCGCCTATTAGGGTGACTTGCTGCATTATTCGTCGAGCACTATCAGGGTTATCCCACAATTCGGGATCAACTGACTGCTTTTGAAGTGCAGATAGTTCTTGTTTTTTGCTTGTTATGTCAAAGACGCTCCATAAGAGTCTGTACTGTCTTATTAGTTTCTACTAATCTGGCAATTAAATCCTGCATTTTGCACTCCTTCGATAGAGTTGTGTTTTGTACACGGTACGTTTGATTGTCTATATTATATAAATTAGGTCGATGAGATAGTCTGTCAATTTATTGTAATAGAATGGCGCACGAATATGATTTCAATGAATTATAACAGTATACTTGTTGAATTTTATGTTCCATTAAATTGACAATAGATTTTCTCGTAATTGTCCTGGAGTGGTTATATCCATTTTTTCTATTTCACATCCTAAATAATTAATTGAGTACCATTGTGTTAGATTAGGGCCCCATTCATGCGAATTTATAGCAATGATTGATTTGTCATCTAAGCTTCCAATTCCGGCGTCATCGGCGGAAAATCCAAGTGTCCAGCGGAATTTGGTCATGACTCCACTATTAACAATTTCCTGAAGGTAAGCTCTACGTATGATTTGAGGCATTAGTAAATATTTGCGAGCATATTGGGTTCGTGGCAATCCTCGAGTTGAGCTATGAGTTCTGGCTGGTTGCAAGTCTGTAATTTCGGATTTATACAATAGATCTTGAACCTCAGTAGGCGCACTATTATTAAGATATTCAGTCAAATTCTGCGGTTGCGTAACAGATACTGGAAGGTACAAAACACCTGGATAGTGTTCTTCGTACCATGTGGCCATGTTTCCTCCCCAACTTTCTGGATTCACAACAATGACAAGGCGATTGTCAAGGTTTCCAATTCCAGCATCGTCTGCAGAAAATCCAACTGTCCAGAGTTTCTTGGACCATTGATCACTGCTAACTACTGATTGGATCCATTCAGGTCCAGAATCTTGTGGTAAAAGCAAGTAGACACGGTTGTATTGAGTTCTGGGATATCCACGAGCTTCAAGCGAATCGTGTTGTATTACATTTGTATCCGTGAAATTAGTGCTTAGAGCTAAGGCGTTGCTCGCATTGATCTTGCCGTATCCAAACCACTCCGAATGTCCGGTTTGACTGTAGGTTCCCTTGTTGTGACCGAGCATTGGATCAGGTGTAGAGTCTTCTATTTTATCAGCAGTGTCTTGTATTATTTGACGGACTTGTTGCGCGGTAAGATCTGGATTGGATGAAAGTATGAGACCTGCTACACCAGCTACTAATGGGGCTGCGCTAGAGGTGCCTCCGAAATTGCCAGTGAATTGGCTTCCACTCTTGAATCCGGGAGTCTCGAGTTCATTGTCTGTAGTCCATATTCCTAATCCAGGTGATGGGTGGGAAGGATGCAGCGGATGTCCATTGCTGCTTGGCGCGCATATGGATACTTCTGGTCCCCAGTTGCTGTAAATAGCTTTTTTTCCAAGACTCGTAGATGCAGAAACAGTCAAAACATCTGGATGGGCTGCCATGCCGTTTAGTATAGGTTCATTAGTGTGTCTAAATTCTCCAAGTGGATCAGTGGTTTGTCTCCATTGAAAGCCGTTTTCATTTGGGCTATCTAACGGAGCATTATAGTTGTGCGCTGCGAACACAATTAGACATCCTTTG
>CAJWIA010000058.1 GCA_913040765.1 uncultured Anaerolineales bacterium
TCACTATACGATTACGGTCAATTATCATCTGCATTGGCACCTCATACTGTATAGAAATACTTGTGAGAGTATCCCCAGTCTGCACCTCATGAAACCTCTGCACTGGAGTTGCCGTAGGTGGTTGAGCCAGATTATATGCAGGAGTTAGAGCCGGTAGAATGTCAGGCATCTTAATATTCTCATCAAAATAACGGTTAATGATTTCTTCTGGATACTCTGTAGTGTGACTTCGCAATGTCTTGAAAAATGCAGTCCCATCCATTATTCGAAAAATGCCTCTACGAAATAAGTCGCGAGTGAAACTTCGGAATTTATTATTCCCCATTTCAGTGCGCAATTCATGTAGAAAACGGGCTCCCATCCGGTAAGTATTTTGCAACATTTCCTGTCTGTTCTTCATATCGTACACAGTCCTATTCAAAACACCATCTGGCTGCCAGTAATCAATACGATCAGTCCAAAACCACTCCTTCATATCTGGATAATATTTTTCGAGATACATATATTCTGAGTACATTGCAAACGACGCACCAATCCAAGGTTCGGTTATTGCATCATATCCCACTAATTGACCCCACCACAATTCCGAAAGTGTTAATGGGACAAGTACCATCAACAATGAATCGGGCTGGCCACTGTAATTATCAAACCCTTGCCCAGAATGAAGCAATAATCCTCCAGACGCTATGCTGGATCGATAATGATTTTGTGCGATAACTAAACTACGATATGGGTAGTGTCCATATCTGTCATTGAACAACACTAGTGATCTAGTGGCGGCATTGAGAACAGCATCACCAGCATAGCTATCTCCGGATAAATGGAATAGATATACGGTTACACCAGCCTCGGTTTTAGTTTTTAGTTCATAATTCGGACTAGCGCTAAATGCAATGCTTCGAGCATTTTGCATTTGGAAGATCCAATCATTTCCTCTACGTTCTACAGGTCCACCACTAGCAACAACAATCCCATCAGGAACATTAATAACCAATTGATAGTCAGATACCTCCGTGACTATGGGCCAATTAGCTCCAATATCAGGCCATCTTATCCAACCTATACCAGCCTGATAAGGCACAAGTCGCGGGTACCAGTTCACAAATTGCAGCACATCTTCACTATACCCAATATCACCCACTGGGCTCAGTGACGCTAAATCTACTTGTGTTGCTTCAAGACCATAGGTAATTGTTATCATCCGAGATTCGTTTGGATTTATGAACTTTGATAATTGAAAATTAATAAAACCATCGGATGTGACCTGCATCTGCGTTGCTGAAGCCTCAACACCATCTCGCATTTTTACTTCACTAAGAACAAACCGATCAGTTTGCAAAACTGGAGGCAAGTAAAACACAAGTTCATTCCACGCATCGGGACCAGGATTCACTACCTCCACAAGCTGTGTGACTTTAGCACTATGACCAGCATAATCTAAAGAAACATCAAAGTTATAATTGGTGATAGCACCTAATTGGCTTGTTACCTGAGACGTAGAATTCCCATCATCCTCTAATAGTGGGTTATCTTTAATGCCAGGAGAAACAAAAGTTGGTAAGGGTTGTGGAGTTGCTGGATTGCTATCAGTACATGACGACAGGCTATAGGCAACCAACAAACTGTATGTAATCCAAATGATTTTCCGTATCATGAATACTCCAATTATCGAAATATACACCGAAATCACATAGAATCATACCTCTAGCAGCAGTATACAGAGCAACCCCGATGGTATAATGATGCTAGGAGGAAAAAGTTATGGAAATCGCTTGGCATGGATATTCATGCTTTAGGTTGACTGAGCGAAACTCAGCATCTATAGTAACAGACCCTTTCAACAAAAGTATTGGATTGGCATCTCCTCGCCTAAAGGCAGATGTCGTCACTATTAGTCATGATGCTCCTGGTCATAGCAATTCGGACAATGTTAAAGGAGCACGTACTATTACAGGTCCAGGCGAATATGAAATCGGTGGTGCATTCATCACTGGTGTTAACACATCATCCAATAAACAAGAAGAGAGTTCTGAAACATCACCCAATACTGCTTATGTAATAGATTATGATTCTGCAAGTGTCTGCCATCTGGGTGACATGAATGCTATTCCATCACAAACACAAATTGAAGCCTTAGGAACAGTAGACGTTTTACTTGTACCTGTAGGCGGAGGAAAAGGACTGAATGCGGCTCAGGCTGCAGAAATAATAAGCTTAATTGAACCATCCATAGTAGTACCCATGCATTATAGAGTTGGCAAAGTCAAAGTTAATTTGGACCCATTGAGCCGTTTCCTGAAAGAAATGGGGTTGGGAAAAGTTAATTCTGAGCCTAACCTCAAAGTGATCAAATCTAGTTTGCCTGAGGAGACACAAGTTAGAGTACTAGAACCCAAAACAGGATGAATCTGAGTAGTTTATTTTGAAACTCAAATGACCTGAGGGCTCAAAATGGTAAAAATAATACTCACCTGGGACATTAAGCCAAATCTTGAGCAGGAATATTTTGATTTTGTTGTACGAGAATTTGTGCCTGGGATTACCCAATTAGGCATAAAACCTACCGACGCTTGGTATACACTTTATGGAGATTGTTCACAAATACTTACAGCCGGAGTATCAGAAACAAAAGAGAAAATACAGGAAATATTAAGCAGTGATGAGTGGGAAAACTTAGAGACTCGACTGCTTGATTTCGTTGATAACTTTGAACATAAAGTTGTAAATGCTCGCCAGGGTTTTCAACTTTAAAAACACTTTCTAGGTCACAAAAATGGATAAGCACATATACATGGATTATGCTGCTACGACTCCAGTGGATCCTGAAGTAGTAGCAGCTATGCTACCATTTTTTTCTAATGAATACGGGAATCCTTCTTCAATACATCGTTGGGGACAACGTGCCGATTACGCCATTACTACAGCTCGGGAAGAAATAGCTGGGATATTGTGCTGCGAAGCAGATGAAATTATTTTCACTTCTTGTGGTAGCGAAAGCAACAATCTAGCACTTCGCGGAATAGCATTAGAAGCCCGTGAGCTAAATAAAGGAAACCATTTAATAATATCGGCTATAGAACACCCTGCAATACTAAGAACTGCCCAACAACTGCAAAAGCACTATGCTTTTGATGTTACGATATTACCAGTTGACCAACATGGATTCATCTCTCCAAAAGATTTGACAAATGTCATACAGCCTGACACATTTTTAGTATCTATTATGTACGCTAACAATGAAATAGGTGTTATTCAACCAATTGCAGAGCTTGCTGCAATTACTCATGAACACAATATATTGTTTCACTCAGACGCAGTTCAAGCAGCTGGTCAATTGTCGTTAGACACTGAAAAATTAGGTGTAGACCTGATGTCTGTCAGTGCACATAAGTTTTACGGACCTAAGGGTGTTGGATTGCTGTATGCAAAACGTAACACATTGTCACACTCACACCAGACTGGTGGAAGTCAAGAAAATGGTCTTAGAGCAGGCACACAAAATGTTCCATTAATAGTGGGTATGGCAACTGCATTAAAGATAGTTTCTGGCAGACAGTCGCACGACAACAGTAAAATGAAAGTTTTACGTGACAAACTGATTGAATCTGTGTTAGACAATATATCTGAATCAATCCTAACAGGTCATCGTACTTGCAGATTGCCAAACAATGCTAGTTTTGCATTTGAAGGAATAGACGGAAATGAGTTATTAATGCACTTAGACTTATTAAATATTGCCGCTAGTTCGGGATCAGCATGTAAGACCGGCAGTCCCGAACCATCAAATGTCCTTACTGCACTTAATCTATCGCCAAAATTATCTCTTGGATCATTGCGGTTGAGTTTAGGACGTGATACAAAAGACAGTGATATAGAATATATTCAACAAGTTCTACCTAAGGTTGTTAATAATATGAGAGGCACTCTTTAGTGAAAAAAGACCGGATAGCAGTTGCAATGAGTGGTGGAGTTGACAGTTCAGTTGCTGCAGCACTACTGAAAAACCAGGGGTATGATGTTTTTGGACTGATGTTACGACTTTGGAGCGAGCCAGGACAGGATAATAACGGTCAAAATCGCTGTTGTAGTCCGGAATCGGTTTCACGCGCACGCCAAGTAGCTGCCATTCTTGATATCCCATTTTTTGTCATAGATACGCGCAAAGAATTTCACCAAGATGTAGTGAAATTCTTTATAGATAAGTATAGTGCTGGCTTAACACCAAATCCATGTCTTGAATGCAATCGTAATATACGCTGGGGACACCTAATGCACAAAGCACTTTCCATGGGCGCTACACATATTGCTACAGGACACTATGCGCGCATAATTAAGAATGGAAGGAAATGGCAATTGCTTCGAGGATATGACAACGACAAGGATCAATCTTACGCACTAAGTATGCTTGGACAATCTGAGCTAAAACGCACATTGTTTCCTGTTGGATCTTACACTAAGACTAAAATCAGGTCGTTAGCCAGTGATTTTGCGTTACCGGTAGCACAACGTCAGGACAGTCAAGACCTGTGCTTCTTAGCAGACAAGGACTACAGAAGATTTATGCATGATTACGCTCCACAATCCCTTAATCCAGGACCTATCATGAACAGCAGTGGAGAAACGCTGGGAGAGCACAAAGGGCTCCCTTTGTACACTATAGGTCAACGTAAAGGTATAGGTATTTCTGCATCAGAACCATTATATGTTTTATCTAAAAACCAATCAGACAATACCCTAATAGTGGACAAACTTTCTAAACTAGGCAAAAAATGCCTAAAAGCTAAAAAAGTTAACTGGATCAGCGGAAATTTAACAGAACGTAAGATCAGAGCTGAAGTACAGATCAGATACACAGCAAAGGCAGAAGCAGCTTGGATTAAACCCATTAATGACAATGAAGTAGAAGTAGAGTTTGATCATCAGATAAATGATATTACTCCCGGACAGGCTGCCGTATTCTATCAAGACAGTGTATGCCTGGGAGGAGGAGTTATTGACTAATGACAACACCAGCCTACCTCATTTCAATCATATTAGCAACGCTTTATGGTGCAGTGTTTCACCTATACAAAGGAGGAGATGCAAGCAGGATATTACTCTACGTAGTATCTAGCTGGATGGGTTTTATTATAGGACATAATGTTAGCCAAATAGTAGGAGCTTCTATATATTCCATTGGTCCATTAAATGCAGGGATGGCTTCACTAGGTTCAGGATTAGCTTTGGTGTTAGCTCACTGGCTTGCAAAACACAACCGTGCAGATTGATGCATATATCTGCGATGCAGTTACCAGCTCAAGTCAATTGACTTTATACCAAACCTAAAAGTCATCTATAACAAGATTACCTCTTTGCAAGACTCACAATCTTCCTATATCACAAGTAGACTAGTCTGCCAAGCAGACTAGTCTACTTGTGATATGTGCTATAATCCGAAAATGGGTACAGAATTCCAAGAACCTAGTCCAAAAACCGGATGTAGGCTACCGGCTATCATTGGCATAACATTAGCATTGATGTTTGTTACTATAACAGTATTGCTGATACTCCTTGTGCGCAATCCCGAAATCGCACAACTTGTCAAAGACCTAATGGTAATCATTCTGGCAATTGAAGCATTATTCATTGGTCTAGCAATAATCCTAGCAATAATCCAGATTACTAGATTTATACGTTTACTACAAGACGACATCAAACCTATATTGAAGCAAGCCAATGAGACGATCAGCACGGTACGTGGTGCCACTAACATGGTCAACGACAACCTAACAGGACCTCTTATGAAGATTGCTGGCACTTTGTCAGGAACAATACGGTTCTTGAAGATAATATGGCCTAATCGCAACTAAAACAACATACAATAGTGACAGTAATGTAAAGGAGTAAATCATGTCAAACAACAATAGTGACTTTGGTGCATTTTTTTCTGGATTTGTAATTGGTGGACTTGTTGGAGCAGCAGTGGCTCTAGTTTTAGCTCCGCAGAGTGGTCAAGAAACGCGTCAGCAAATCCATGACAAAGGAGTAGAACTCAAGGAGCAAGGCTCTAACAGTTGGTACAGTGCTAAAGAAAAGGCACAGCATGCAGCAGAAGATGGCAAAATGCGAGCTGCAGAAATGGCTTCTGAGATGCGGAACAAAGCTGAAGAAATAGTGCGCGAAGCAGCAAAAACAGCCACCAAAAAGGCGCGTAGTACAAAAAAGTCTAGCAGCACCACAAAAAATGACGGGTAAAACTCAGAACAATAGTTGAATTACTTAGTCTCGAGAAGCAAACTAAGACATAACAGATGAAATAGCCTTAGGAGTCACATCAAGTACATCACTAGCAAGTACACTTGCTGCCGTACCGACCTCTGACAAGGCTATTTCTCCTGCTAGACCATGTAAAAAAGTTCCGGCTACAGCAGCTTGATGAGGTTGCATTCCCTGAGCTAGCAGTCCCGCAATCAAACCAGCCAACACATCTCCAGTTCCTGCACAAGCTAATGCAGCGTTAGCAAAAGGATTCACAGTAACATTACCCTCAGGTGTACATACTACGGTGAAAGCACCCTTGAGAACCACAATATGTCCCCATTGGATCGCAAATCGACTAGCCACATTAATCCGATCGGATTGGATTTCATCTATTGACAGTCCAGTAAGAAAAGCCATTTCACCGGGATGAGGAGTAAGAACAGAGAGCTCTGGTAAACGCAAATACCATTCCGGCAACTGTGCAAGCAATCTTAAACCATCAGCATCAACGACTGTAGGAGGCAATCGCGGTGTATCGAATTCAGCATTCGTATTACCCTTACTTTCAACAGAAAAACCTATACCTCCTGTTACATCATCTTTAACAGATGAAAATATTCCATGTATAAAATCTGCTGTTGGCCTTTCAGTACCCCACCCAGGACCAAGCAATAGTGAATCGACGTTTTCAAGTGCTTGACGAATAATAGAAACTCCAGAATCAGAAATTACACCCATATCGCTAGGTAAAATTATATAAGTAGCCTCCGGCAACTGTGACGCAACAATCCCATGAATAATGCCTGGCACAGCGACAGTCACCAACCCCGTGCCCACCCTATACGCACCTGCTGCAGCCAAATAAGCTGCTCCGGAGTAATTAATTGATCCAGCCACTACTAGAGCAGTACCAAAAGTACCCTTATGAGAGTCGCGTGATCGTTCAGGCAGCATTGAGCCAACATCCGCACCGGAAGCAAGATTTAATTGTATGGAATCAAGTGCGGACAAGTCTGAGGGCCACCCTATATCAGCTAAAACCAATTCTCCAACTGCATCTGCTCCGGGAAATATAAATTGACCGATTTTCGCTGCCCCAAAAGTGATACTAATGTCAGCATACAAGATATGCTCATCAACCACGCCCGTATCACAATCCAAGCCGGATGGACAATCAACTGCAACACACAATACTTCTCGGCCATCCAATTCGACTGATGCAATTCCTAACATTTTAGCTGCCACACTTTTGAGTGGAACTCTAGCACCAGTACCGAATATGGCATCTATGAAAACATCTGCTTTACGAATTTCACTTGTATATATCTCCATTTTATAATCGTCTTCTGGGGTAATCACGGTAGCACCAGCCAGCAAGGCTTTTTGCTTATTATCAGCATTATTGTCAGTCGTATTTATAGTAAAAACATTGACAATGGCACCAGACGCAGCTAATAACCGGGCAACAACAAATCCGTCTCCTCCATTGTTTCCAGGACCCGCAACAACCACAAAACTTTTGGAGGATATATCGGTAATTCTCGCGCATATATGCTCAAACACGGCACTACCTGCCATTTCCATCATATGATCATAGGACACACCGCAAGAGACTGCTTCAGACTCAAGCATATGCATTTGTTCAACAGTAACTATTTTTGGCATTTGTGTGGGTCCATAAAATTTGTAGATGATACCGTGCTATCACTCATACTGACTTGTTGTAA
>CAJWIA010000059.1 GCA_913040765.1 uncultured Anaerolineales bacterium
TAAACTCTCCCTTAATTCAACTCCTCTGAGTATAACATGCTACGTTTATTCAAGATAGATTATCTCTAACTCATCGCCCGAACTATCCATGTCCATCACTTCGCTACTTATCCATCCGTCGTTCAGCGAAGCTCTGGGAGAATCCGTGATCACAAACCAGCTACTATCTTCGTTTCTACCATAGACAACCACACAATCTCCCTGGAGCAGCTGCCCAAGCGCCGTATATGCCGTACTTGGGCCTGTGCGCACATTTACGGACACAGCATTAGGACATCCCCGCACTATCACGCTTGTTGGAGTCACTGATGGCATGGTTCTAGCATAGTTCGTTGCCGTTAACCCTTCCGAATACATCACCAGATCCTCATGTGTTGCTGTGATTTTTAGTGCTTCAACAGTACCAGTATGCATAATGGATACTTTTGGCATTTCAGTAGCTGTCTCGGACTGAAATGCATCGCTAACCTCTGTAGTATCTACAATTTGACGTCTGTCGGTATAATATTCTTCGCTATTTCTTGCCGCTCCTACAAAATACAATCCATATCCTATTGCCCCTATCATAAACAGGAATAATCCCGTAGACAATATCACCGACCATACTTCGCTCTTGCCTCCAGTCCGAACATCTATAGGATGCTCATCAGAACCAACATCAGCTCTATCAGGCGAGGTGTCAATCATACTAATTCTATTAATGCGGTATTCATTACGTTTTTTAGCATCACAAAGCTCACCATATGCCCATTTTATCTCATCTAGCAATTTCGCATCCTCAGGGTCGCTGGATTCAACTTCAAATGCAGCTATCTGTATCTTATAGGCAGCCTCTATAACACTCATCTCTGAGTCATGGCTTATTCCCAGTATTTCATACGGATCTCCTTCAAACATATTTTGCCCCATCAGATTACCATAGCCAGTTCGCCTTTGACATCATTTTCCCTACCTGATATACTCAACATCATCATACTGAAATAGGCAACCCTCATCATTACAACGGAGGCTCATGACATCTACCACCGAAATGCAACAAACTGAAGACTCACGCAGTACACTTATTAGAGATTCGCTGCGAGAAGTTATGGATCCCGAGTTAGGTATGAACGTCGTCGAATTAGGCCTTATTCGTGACATACATATAGATACTGAGTCAGTGAAGATCTCTATGATACTAACAACACCTTTCTGCCCCTATGGCCCTGCATTAATAGAATCTGTGCGCACTGCAGCTGAACAAGCCGCCAATGTGCCGACCTCCGTCGAAATGGGCGCAGAAATGTGGAATCCAGAGATGATGGAAGAGGGAGCCGGAGGTGATTGGGGTTTATTCTGACAGAAACGCATTATTTATTTCTAGATCACTCCACTATAATATTTCCTGATTGGCCAACCACCACTTCCCCAACAATATAACTATCATCTCCACCATTATCCACTATCGCGTCCAACAAATCTAGTGCACTATCAGGTTGAACAGACATCAATAACCCTCCCGAAGTTTGCGGGTCAAAAAGCAATTTAAGTTTCCAGCCCGCCAGCTCCTTCGCATAGGTAACGAACTCTCCGTAATATTCCTTGTTAGCAACGGCCCCATCAGAGAATAATCCTGCTTTAGAATATTCGTGACTACCAGAAATCCAAGGTAGGTTATCAGACTGGATATTTATTGCACATTCAGCTCCAATTGCCATTTCATGAAGATGCCCAACAAGACCGTATCCAGTCACGTCCGTAGCAGCATGAACATGAGGATATATAGCAGTTGCCCCAAGCATTCCACTAGAATTAAGTTTTGACATCACTTTTACGCAGGCCTCTAAATGCACTTCCCTAACTCTAGATTCTTTTAGAGCAGTTGTAATAACCCCACTGCCAAGCGGTTTCGTAAGCACAATCAAATCACCAATCTGAGCTCCACCCTTCCGCAAAATCCTATCAGGATGGACAATACCTGTTACAGCCAAACCAAACTTTGGCTCAGCATCCTTCACGGTATGACCTCCCGCAAGAAACGCGCCCGACTCCATCACCTTATCTAATCCGCCCTTTAGCACATCTCGAATTACCGATGGGTCCATTTCTTCCGGCCATGCGACCAAATTAAGAGCCATTTGAGGCACCGCACCCATAGCATAAATATCAGACAGAGCATTAGCTGCCGCAACGCTGCCGTACGAATATGCATCATCGACTACTGGAGCGAAAAAGTCTGCAGTGAAAACTAGCGCCTTATCATCATCTATTTTCATCACTGCAGCATCATCTGGACTATCCAAGCCCACAATCAAGTCTGCAGCTTGATGTTTGCCAACTTCTCCGCCTAGAGTACTTACGATTTCCCCCAGCACCTGAGGGCCAAGCTTTCCTGCTCAACCAGCGCACGACGCAAAAGAAGTCAGCTTTATCTCTTTACCACTACCTAACCTTCTATCTGGGCTAGTACTCATACCTTTATTTTATCACTCCTACAAATATTGATAATATATCTAATTTCATTTGTTATCATCCATCTCTAGTCGATACAATTCTAGTTACCATTGTAGATCATGCGTTTTTTACGGACAGTATACTGATATTGATATCTTTTCCATACGTGCCTTAAGCTGCATAGCAAGGAAACGCGAGTACAATCGCGACTGTGTCAATCCTCCACCGTGAAACCACAAACCCGCACATGCAGTCGGTTTCCACATATTTCGCAATTCGCCTTCCCATGGACCAGGATCATACTTAGTGCCGGAGCCCAGTCCCCAACATTCTCCAACTTTAACAGCCATATCAGACGATATAAGTTTTGATACCCAGCTGGCCATCGATTGGAATCCAGTCGCAAATACGATGAGGTCTGCTTCTATTTTAGTGTCGTCGCTCAGCACCATTCCACGGTCTTCTATACGCTGTATAGTCACTCCACTTCTAAGCTTAACCAATCCTTCAACAACTAATTCTGTAGCACCGACATCAATATAATACCCCGACCCTCTATACATGTACATCATCTCCAAGCCCGTTTGATCTTCGCCAAAAGTAAGTAAAAATCCCGCGTCAACCAGGCGACGGTAATACTCACGATCATCATTAGCTATCTGCGACCATACTGATCTCATTTGCTCTCGCATTAACTGATATGGGATTGAAGCGCCAGCTAGATCTAAGTCTGCGGTTGTCACGCCACTATCAGCCACGGCTTGAGTATACTTACTGCGTGAGAAAAAAGTCTCAGAACGCACTACTAACGTCTCTGATCGCTGCACCATAGTTACATCAGCACCTTGTTCCCATAGGTTCATACATATATCATGAGCGGAACTGTTAGAACCTACCACCACGCACTTGCTTCCACAAAATTTCTTTCCATTATCAAACCCGCTCGAATGACAGATAACACCATTAAATAATTTAATACCTTCAATCTCAGGGACTTTAGGATTGCCCGACATCCCGGTAGCAATAACCAAGTGCTTGGGCCTAAGTTGCACTACTTCATCGAAACGCTTTACATCTACACTCCATTCCTGCAGATCTTCCGAGTATTTAGCTCCCACACATGTCGTAGACGACCAATAGTTTATGTCCATCACCTTAACATACATTTCCAGCCAGTCTCCCATTCTGTCTTTCGACATAAATACTGGCCAGTCATCAGGAAACTGAAGGTATGGCATCTGATCCTGCCACACAGTATTACGCAGATAAAGGGAGTGATAACGATTTCGCCATGAGTCACCAGGTCTTATATTTTTGTCCACCACAATAGTTGGTACATCCAACACCCTTAGCCGAGCGGCCAAACCTATGCCTCCTTGTCCGCCACCTACCACGACAACATACGGTTGCTCAATATACCCTAACTCTTTCTCTTTTTCTATTCTATCGTCGAGCCATGTCTTACGACCTTTAATAGCTTTGTTGATATATCCTTTCTTCCTTCTGGTAAGCGTAGCCTCCTCATGGCCAATCAATTCGTCGACTGATGTAAATAGCACACTGCATTTTCCATTTTTCAAAGTAAGCTTACCCTTGCAATTTGCTATCGATGTAGCAAATGTAAACCAGCATGAATTTCCTTCCTGCTCTATTAGGCTACTTCGTTGGATTTCCCATTCAGCCACGTTGATCATTCCGGATGTGGCCTTCAGCATATCCGCTATATCTTTTTTTCCTCCCACAGTAATAATGTTCCATGTAAAAGCCAAAATATCACGCCAGCATCCTTCTTCCAAGAATAGATTGGTTGCCAGTTCATGTTCGCCAACTCTAACGCATCTAAAAAACTCCACCAACCAATTATTTGCTTCTTTATATATCGAATTAGACATAACTCTATTATATAATCAAACTATGAACGGACCCATCGCCACTCTTGAACGCAAAGTACAGACGCTATTAGAGCAAAACCTAGTAGCGCTATTACGACGTCATCTCGATATTCCAATACTAGCATTAGAGCTAGCCAGAACGTTGCAGCAATCATACATCGACACACCTACACAAGCACCAAGTAACATTGCTCCACATCGCTATACACTACTTGTACATCCGCAAACACTAACCAAAATGAAAAAGGAAACTCCAGACTTGGAATCCACTCTTTCGACTCTGATAACCCGAATAGTCAAAACGCTTGAATTAGCACTTATCGATACGCCAACAGTTATAATCACTACGGATCGCACAATCGCCCAAGGTTCCGTAAAGATATTGACTGAGTCAGTAGAACCAACCACCGCAGCTACTATTCAAATGACCCCATTGGATGCAGATGCTACCGGGTCAGCGACCAACACTATGGCATACATCATAGTTAACGGGGACTACTATCATCCACTACGTCACCAGCTGACCACAATAGGTCGGAGATTAGACAACAACATAATCATTGAAAACTCTGATGTTTCTCGGTCTCACGCCCAAATTCGCCTACGGACCGACAAATGGGTCTTGTTTGACACAAACTCGCGACTCGGCACTCAAATAAACAACAAACCAATCAAAGAGCAGGTTCTGCAAAACGGAGATGTGATATCAATAGGTTCCACCACATTGATATTTGTTAACGACGCCATCGACCACAAACATAAGACCTCTGAAGCCAGCCGATACGGAGGTACAGTACCGGTCTAAAATCTACCCATCAATAATGCCACCAGATACTTTTTACCAACTGCTCCGATTACTCTTATTCATAATTCTTTATGGATTTATTGGTGTAGTTATATGGACAATATGGCAAGATATAAAATCTACTCGCCAACTCATTAATTTGTCCCTATCTGCCAAAGGCACTCTTATCGAGACTAGCACTGATCACTATCACACTGTCACACCAGTAACTTCCGTGGGCCGGTCCTCAGGCAACACAGTAATACTTCAAGACACAACTGTTTCCATGCAACATGCGCTAATCACACGACGAGACGCCATGTGGTGGCTCGAGGACCTTGAGTCTCGTAACGGCACGCAACTAAACAGCCAGCCAGTCAACAATCCAACAGTGATATCAAACGGAGATATTATTACAATCGGCCGTTACAATTTTAATTTTAAGGAGTAAGTCCAGGGCTTCAATTTACTTGTTGATGGCCAAACCTATTATCAGCTTACTGTCATCTTGATTACTATCCATCTGATTTTGCGCCACAATCTTCTGGATCAAAGTTCAATGGCCATTTTGTAGACTCATCATATGTGGCCCCCTGCATCGAAATTTTCCCTAGGTTACTTCCAACCAGCGATGCTCCTCGCAAATTAGCGCCACCAAGGTTAGCCTCGTACAAATTGGTATTACTGAGATTTGCATTTCTTAAATCCGCCCCGCTCATGTTAGCCTTGCACAAATTTGCACCGGTAAAATTTACCCCTACCAGTATTGTGTTTTCTAACTTAGCCGACAACATATTGGCTCCATTCAAATAAGCACCCTGAAGATTACATTCGCTCAAATCTGCTCCAACAAGACTCGCACCTACATTAACTTGATCACTCATTTTTCATCCTTGCTATCTGCAGTATCAAACTAGTTCTTTGCGCTGACCATTTCAAGCCCGTTCATTACTTCCATCCTTTACCCATCCTCACTAATGCCAGTTCACGTAGGGATCCTAGCTCACCAGCATGAATCGCCTCGTGAGCCATCAAATGAGCCAAATGCTCTCCAATAGTATCACCTTTCCGAACATACAATCCATGTGGTGCTTCAACATTAAAATCAGCTCCAACCAAAGAGAGCCACTCACTTAGTATGGCATGGCCTCCATCTAACACTTCAGCTAGTCGACTAATATCCACGCAAGCACTATCTTCGTATATAGGGTCAGATCCATAACCATACAGAGTCAATTCTCGTTTACCCACATAGGGTTTCTTGCCAATAGACATAAGCATTACATCTCGATAAACCGCTATATGACCAAGTATCCAATTCATACAATTACTGCGGCCTGGCAACTGCAGTACGCTATCGGATTGTTCTATACCATCATAACCTGCTTCAATAGCGCTTTGATTGCGTCCTAGCATCAAACCAAATATGCGCGATAGTCCTATAGTCTCAACCAAATTCCTATACCCAACCTTTGCTTTATATGCCTCATCTCTTTCGTGATTCAAGAACAAGCTCGTGCAACGGATTTAATTCTCCCACATGAATGGACTCGTGTCCTATATTTTGAGCAAAGTGTTCAGTCAATGTACTACATACACCCGAATAGCCTATATTATCCTTTATATTACCAGCAGGATTCTGACTTAGACCATTAGTGTCGTGTTCCAGCCAGTCTATCAAATCATTAAAGCTCACAACAATCAACTCTGACAATCTTGTGCTATTGACACAAGCGTCACCGGGCCTAATAGGTTGAGATCCACCAGCATATCTCTCGATCTCATCGGCCTGCATATATTGTCTAAGACCACTGTCTACGAGCATTCCGTCACGATAAGATGCAATATGACCTAGTATCCAATTGATACAGTTACCTTCACCGGGTAACTGCAAAAGCATTTCGGAATGCGTTAATCCTTCTATTGCGCTCAACAACGATTCTTGATTGCGCCTTAATATCGTTTTGAATATATCGTTCTGATTCATTTTATAACCCAAGCTTACCAATCACTGTTGACCTATTTGTCAGCCATACTAACTTTGGCAAGCTCATGGAGCGCACTAAGTTCACCAACATGGACCGATTCATGGCCAGTCATTTGTGCTAAGTGCTCTATAACAGCCCCCCAGTAGCCGGCGTACCCCTTTTTAAATGGCATATCATCTCTAGTTTCCTTGTCCAAGTCACTTGGCTTACTCTTCAGCCAATTGAACAAACCATCAAATGTCAACTTCTGAAGTTCCACCAGTCGATCAAAATCAACGGACGGGCTATCGACCGTGATTGGTGATGACCCTGATCCATAGAGAGACGTTTCATCTTCACTCATATATTCCATGACTCCTATATCTGCTAACATTCCATCACGATATGTTGCAATATGTCCCAATACCCAGTTCATACAGTTGCTGTCTCCAGGCAATTGAAGCAGTCCTTCCGCATGGGACAGGCCATCCACCGCATGCAAGATGGCACCTTGATTCCGTTTAAATATAATCGCAAATACTTCAGCTCTGTTCATATTAGCTCCTTATAATGAAATCCAACTTTCTGTGAGAACACAACCCCTAAGTCGCAAACTTAAATAAATTATACCCTCACAACGTTTTCGTTGCACCAGAATCAGTCCATTTGACAAAGCAAGCCGCACTGTCGAAACCAAACCCCAACATCATGGGCTGGGTTTTATCCAACCACCTACCCGCTCAAAGTGCGCCTCA
>CAJWIA010000060.1 GCA_913040765.1 uncultured Anaerolineales bacterium
AACAGGATGATAATGGGCGCTTGTGCAGGTGTCAATGCCACTTAATTAACTCTAGTCTAGTTGCTCGGCTGAGTGCATTGTCATATAATCTTTTTTATCATTAGGTTGTAAATCAACATGAAAGAGTCAAGGCAAATAACAAATAAGATAGAGTGGTTAGATGAGCAGCGACGCAGTGATCGCAAAATGGTGGTTGAATTGCGAGAAAGCATTAATGCGTTGAAGAATGACAAAAAGGATTTATTGGTTCGGATTGCTACGATGGAATCTGAAATTAAGAAGACACAACAGTTGGCTGCACATGCCTCTAAAGTTGATGAGATTATCGATAAGAATAGATCGGACTTTATTACTAGTCTTGATAACATTGAGTCATTGCGTACTAAGTCAGAAATTGAGATGGAACGTTTGCGAATACTAGATAGGGATGCGGTGAACAAAACCATTAGTAATATGCAAAATGGCATAGGCAAATTACGTGATATCGAAGAACAATTGGTAGTAAGGGATGAAGAAAATCGTCGCGTAAGGAATGAAATTAGTGAGTTAACAATCTCAATAAATAAGGCTATAAGAATGTCAGATCAGGTTGAACATACGATAACAACTGTTGAGGAAAGAAGCATTCAAGATGGCAAACGAATTTCTGACTTTAAGGGCGATCTTAATAATCTAAGAGTGTTACTAGATGAAATTAGACCAAAATTGGAGTCACTAGATGACTCTAACCTAAGTAATCACAATCACATTAATGACTTGATGACAATGGAAACTGATCGCAAATTAGAACAGTCTACATGGATCGAACAGCAATCTGTTGTAGCATCAGAAAGGGAGCGCTGGTGGTCAGAATTACAAAACAGATCTCAAGAAATAGAGACTACGATGCAGGAGTCAGCTTTGCGTATGGAAGAATTTAGAGAAACACATCAAGAGATGAAGCACGCACTATCAAATCTTGACAACAATTTCAGTACTGTTGAAGATAGAATTTCTGATTTTACTGAGCTGCAGCGTCATACATTGGACCGCTACAAAGGGGAGTGGAAAGAGTTTGTAGAGGGAAACAATCAACAGTGGACAGAGCATGAGTTGGCTAGATCAGAACAATGGAAAGAGAACAATCGGCTGACTCAGAAGTTTCTAAATAGGTTAGATAACATAGAAGAAGATGTAAAACAAATAATGGATCTTGTTAGTCAAATGCGTAGTATGGATCAAGATCGTCTTAAAGAAATGTTTTCTGCAATACGAAAATACTTAGCAGTATATGAAAAACCAACCAAGAAAGTTCCTTGAGTGCAATTGTAATATAGTGATCTTGTGATTACCACAATTGAGTTGTAATCCAAAAGTTATATCATGCATGTAATTTGTACTGCCGGTCATGTTGATCATGGTAAATCAACAGTAGTCGAAGCTCTTACAGGAATAAACCCCGACAGACTAATCGAAGAACAAGAACGTCAGATGACGATTGATTTGGGCTTTGCTTGGATAGATTTGCCTCAGATTGGAACAGTAGGAATTGTGGATGTGCCTGGACATGTTGATTTTATTGGGAACATGCTAGCTGGGGTTAGTAGTGTTACTGCTGTATTACTTGTGGTGGCTGCTGATGAAGGCATAATGCCACAGACTAAGGAACATATAGCTATTATGGACTTGTTGCAGATTGATAGCGGAGTAGTCGTTATCACTAAAACTGACTTGGTTGAAAGTTCTGACTGGGTCAAATTAGTGCAGGAGGATGTGCGAGACAGATTGTGTAACACCACATTGTCCAATGCTCCGTTTGTACCTTTTACTGCTGTCTCACAAGATGTTAGCGAATTGCGTTACGTTCTTGCAGAATGTCTTAATTCACATGCGTCACAATCAGATAAGGGTATACCTCGTCTTAATATTGATAGGGTATTTACCTTAGCAGGATTTGGAACAGTTCTGACAGGTACATTGTTAGATGGAAGTCTTGAAGTAGGTGAAGAAGTCGAAATTTATCCCATAGGGTTGTGTGGACGTATTCGTGGTATGCAAACCTACAATATCCCTATCGAAGTTGCTTCACCTGGTATACGAATTGCTATTAATATTTCAGGAGTCAACAAAAGTGAAATTGGTCGTGGTGCAGTTGTGGCAAGGCCTGGGCAATTCTATACAACACAATTGATTGACGTTTCAATACGGCTTCTTGCAGAAGATCACAACTTGATTCCTCTAAGACATAATGAACAGGTGAAGGTGTTTGTCGGAGCGGCGGAAGTGATGGCACGTACACGGATTATTGGATCCGAGAAGCTTATGCCGGGTGACAACGGATGGCTACAGCTAGATTTAAGCAGTGAAATAGTCGTACAGAAAGGTGACCGTTATATATTACGTCGGCCTTCACCGGGAAATACTATTGGTGGTGGCAGGATATTGGATGAGCATCCTCGTATTCGACACCCTTTGAATGATCCTACTACATTGTCGAGATTTCAGATTATGTCAGATGGTTCTTCAAATGAAATATTGCTTCAGTATCTGGAGACGAGAGGAATAGTTGCGGTCAATAGTGCGTTGACAAAGTCAGGATTAGAATTGAATGAAGCTATTACAATTCTGAACTCGATGATTTCCAATGGGGAGGTTGTCGTCTTAGGTGAGTTGGATCACAAGATTACAGTAAACAGCAAACAACTTGTACTTAGTAATGCATCTTGGCAGAATCAATTGGAGCAAGTATATGATCATCTATACGATTATCATCAAAGATATCCGTTAAGAATTGGTATGCAACGTGAAGAACTTAAGAGTCGCATGAATATTGATGCAAATACCTTCAATGCAGTAATAATAGAGATGGCCAACCTAGGAAAAGTATCAAGTAAAGCATCTGTGGTGAGTTTGCCAACACATGAAATTGTTTTGCAGGGTCAGCACAAACAACAAGTAGCCATCCTAATCAAGCAGTTTAGTGATGATCCATATAATACCCCTTCAAAATCTCAAGTCATTAATATGATAGGGGATGACGTGCTTGCTGTGATTTTAGATCAAGATATTCTCGTATCTGTCGAGCCAGACTTGTTGTTTCTGTTAGACACTTACGAAGTTATGGTAGAAGAAACAAAAAGCCATATTTCACAAAAAGGTTCAATTACTGTTGCTGAGATGCGCGATATGTTTTCCACTAGCCGAAAATATGCGTTGGGCTTTTTGGAACACATGGACAATGAGGGTATCACAGTACGAATAGGTGATAAAAGAGAGTTGGTGTAACGTATATATGATTACCCAATGTTGCTATATAGACAATCAAGTCACAAAATTTGCAACAGTATGTAATACGACTAGACTTCCGGGGTTATTAATATAAATCTGATGCGCGGTACTTCCATGTACCATCTATCATCGTGCCTAGTACATTGGTGGTGTGGATATCCATTGGGTCGCAATGGTAAATGTCTTTATCTAGTACTACAAGGTCTGCTAATTTGCCTGGCGTAAGGGTTCCCAAATCATTTTCCCGGTAGGCTGCATAAGCTGCGCCAATAGTATAAGCTCTGACTGCTTCATCAACGGTTAAACACTGCTTAGTTTGCCAGCCAATGGTACCAACATTGTTCGTACGATTACTGCGAGTGACTGCTGCATGAATTCCCCACAGAGGATTGATACTTTCTACTGGAGCGTCACTGCCAAATGCTAAGATAGCACCAGCATCAATCTGTGTCCGCCAGGCGTAGGCACCAGATATACGATCCCCCCAATATTTTTCGGCTAAAGTCATGTCAGCGGTTGCGTGTATTGGCTGCATGGATGCGATAATTTGTGAGGAAGCCAATCGAAGGTAGTCGTTCGGATGAAGAAGTTGTACATGTTCAATGCGGTGACGTAGCTTTGAGGGCGGATCTCCGCGTTCCATTTCATCCTGCCTGAGATTTTCGTATACATTTAAGACTTCACGATTTGCTCGGTCTCCAATCGCATGTACGGTCATAGCTAGGCCATTGGTATTTGCTTTATTGGCGATGCTTAATAGTTCATCTTCCTCAGTAACTACTATTCCATAATTGTTTGTGTCTAGCTCATATGGTTCAAGCATACTTGCAGTTCGTGCTCCGAGTGCACCGTCCATAAATACTTTAATTCCTCCTATGCGCAGCCACTTGTCACCGGATCCAGTGCGATAACCTGTGGCAATCACCTCGTCTAGTAGTGATGCTGGCATGTTCTTTACAACACGTAAACCTAGTGTGTCATTTTCGGAAAGTAGTTCCAAAGCATTAAAGGAAATTTGATGGTCATAATCATGCAGTCCCGTCAGACCAGTCTTCCATAATTTCTCTTGCGCTAATAACATGTTGTTAGCAACATCATGTATGGAGAGTTCTGGCATAACTGATACGATAAGATCAGAAGCAGTTTCGTAAAAAATTCCATTAGGATTGCCATGCTCGTCACGACCTATGATTCCACCAGGGGGGTCGGGTGTTGAAGTATTAATGTGAGCTTTAGTCATTGCAGAGCTGTTTGCCCAAGATATATGCATGGAATGACCTGTTAGAAAAACAGGATGATTCGGAGCTACTACATCTATATCAGATGCAGTTGGAACATCTTCACCCCATCTATTGTGGTCCCAACCGTGTCCAGTAATCCATTGTTCTTCTGGGGTGATTTTGGTTTGATTTGCTAAGATTTTGATCAGTTTGCGTTTATTTGACTGCCCGGCATCAACGTTGTTTACTTGACGAGAAAAATGATCAAAGTGACAGTGAGCATCTACCATACCTGGAATTACTAGTCTGTCTTGCAGATTGATTACATGAGTGTTGTTGCTAGCTAATTGGAGTATTTCACTATCGCTTCCAATAGCCGAGATTGCGTTTCTAGTAACTGCTAGTGCTGTCACTATACTGTTTTCTGGTGCTAGGGTATGTATGCGCCCATTAACCAATATTTGGTCAGGAGACATTAATTATCAATTATCCGATTAGTAAGATTTTCCAATTCCTCATCTGAATAAAAATATATAACTAAACGCCCAGAACCATTGCGGTTACGATGAAGTTTTATCTTGGTTCCAATTGAGTTGCGCAAGCGGTCTTCTAAATCTATTTCCTCTATAGATCTTTCTGAACCACGTTTAGGCTTGTTAGTAGAACCGCCCATTTCTTGTACTATTGTCTCAGTTTGACGGACATTTAATCGTTCGGATACTATCTTGCTGAGAATATACTCTTGGCCTTCAGGATTGGGGATTCCTAGAAGGGCTCTAGCATGACCTTCAGAAATATGCTTTTTTGATAGTGCTATTTGTACAGCTTCGGAAAGACGCAACAACCTTATACTATTGCTAATGGTAGTGCGACTTTTACCTACCTGTTTAGATATTTCATCATGCGACATATCAAAATCTTCAACTAGAGAGCTGTAAGCGCGAGCTGTCTCCAAAGGATTAAGATTGCTGCGCTGGATATTTTCTATTAGGGCTAATTCCAGCATCTCAGAGTCTGTAGTTGTATCCCGAACAATGGCTGGAATTGTATGCATTTCGACAATGG
The DNA here is from genome assembly GCA_913040765.1 of uncultured Anaerolineales bacterium. Taxonomy (GTDB): domain Bacteria; phylum Chloroflexota; class Anaerolineae; order Anaerolineales; family UBA11657; genus UBA11657. The sequence goes on from CAJWIA010000060.1 coordinate 5,553, forward strand.
CTGCAGCCTGTAATCGTCTTTGTCCAGCTATAAGTATGTATTCACCAGTGTTTTCTGTACGAGCCACTACTATAGGCTGCAAAATCCCATGTTTTCGTATCGATTCTGCTAATTCTGCAAGTTCTTCTGTGTCCACAGTAGAACGAGGTTGTCGTGGGTTCAATCGTATCGATGTAATGGCAATTTGAGAAGCGCCTTGACCTACACGCGTGTTAGTTGGTATAAGAGCGTCTAATCCACGCCCAAGTCCTCGTTTAATAGCCATACGTAAATTATAGATGATTTAGGAAATTACAAGTCGATTTTGTGTCTCTAAGAATGGTGTAGTCTGGACAAGACTCACTATTGAATGGTCATGATAATCCAATGTTATATGGAGTATCGCCAGAAAGTATTTCTGTTGCTAATGCTGCATATGCATTTGCACCTGCAGAGTCAGGTGCATATGTACTTATTGGCTGGCCATGTGATGGAGCTTCAGCAAGTCTAACATTACGAGGCACGACAACCTGAAATACCTTGTCCGGGAAGTGTAGTCGTACTTCTTCTACAACTTGCTGTGAAAGCTTTAATCTTGAATCATACATGGTCATTAACACCCCTCTAATTTGTAGATCAAAATTAAATGCGGCTTGAATACGGTTGATAGTCTCCAATAGTTGACCTAAACCCTCTAATGCTAAATATTCGCACTGTACAGGAATTACCACCGCCTGCGCGGCCACCAATCCATTTAGGGTTAGCAGTCCTAGGGAGGGAGGACAATCAATTAGCACGTAATCATAGCGGCTAGCTTGTGATAAGGCCTGTTTGAGACGGTTAGCACGATCTGGCTCGTTGACAAGTTCTACTTCAGCACCTGCAAGGGCTGGCGATGATGGTATTAGAGATATACCTAACTTCTCACTTCTCATTGTGTTAGCGTGGAGGCGAGTACTTGGACTTATTAGTAAATTGTACGTTCCTGCGTTGATATTTTGTCTTTCCACTCCTAGGCATGCTGTAGCATTTCCTTGTGCATCAAGGTCAACTAACAAAACCTGTTGATTGTTCGTGGCAAGATACGATCCTAAATTTATAGCTGTGGTTGTCTTTCCGACACCACCTTTCTGGTTAACAAATGCATAGATTCGAGTCATCTACGTCTACTGGAACACTCCCTTCTCTTGTTTTGATGCGATTATATCAGAGTAGTGGGACGTGGAGTTGAAATGTTACGTATTATCGTAATAAAGACGGCTGAATATTGACTCTGCGTTGATTGCCGTCCCCAGTACTATTTGTAGTGACTCCGGGGTTGTGCTCCAATGTCATGTGAACAATACGTCTTTCGTTGGGAGGCATAGGTTCAAGTGCAATTGGACGTCCAAATTGTTGTACTTGGTTAGCCATTCTTTGAGCTAGACGTTTTAGTTGGTGCTCTCGATGCTGTTTGTAACCATCAATATCTAGACTGATATGAGTCCATCTATTTTGTTTATTAGATACAACTAATTTGACGAGATATTCTAGACTTGCTAGTGTTTCGCCTCGTCTACCGATTAGTGAAGCAAGATTATCTCCCACAATATTGATTCGAATTGATGATCTGCTATCTGTTGGATCTGTTTCTTGATCTTGCACACAAATATTAGCATCTATTTTCATATAATAAAGAAATTCAGTAAGGACTTTATTAATGGTGACTATTCTAGGCTCATCACCATCGTTTTCAGTTGCTGGTATGATTGCAACTACTCGAGCCAAACTATCGGAATGTAGGTCTCCCTTATCAACAACAGTTATGTCTAAATCATCGCTATCCACATCTAGTTCTAATGCTGCTAGATTAATGGCCCTTTCCACATCCTTGGCATGTATTTCCAGTTTACTATTGTTTAATTCCATAACAGTATTTTCCTCAATATAACTCTTTCAGGATGTTGTCTTTAGCGTCTTCGTTTACCTCCACGAGCTTTCCTAGCTTTTAATCTTTTTGCTTTTCTACTACTCATTTTTTCCTGAGCCACAGTGGTTGGATTTGCTGAAGTACCACCTTGTTCAGATTGTTGAGATATCTGGGTAGTTGGTGGTGGCGAGATTTTCGGAATTGGCAATTCGACAACACCTGCTATATTGACTGGTGACCACTCTAACCTTTCACGGTTTATTACCA